>JAZKEH010000600.1:5266-6988 GCA_040387155.1 Pseudomonadota bacterium
TGACGCCGCCCTGATGGGGTCCATGGTCCGGGTGAGTATCACCCAGATGCATGCATCCAATTCCCTGCGCGGTGAGCTGGCCTAAGCCCTCAATCAGCGATTGATTTGCCTCGAAAATTGTAAACAAAGGCAAATATTTCAACAGCTTGCATAATTCTCCGGGCCGACTGACCACTCCCTTGCTATACTGCAGGCACCTTGGTCACACGGAGCTCCACCCTCCCCTTCATGATCGCTCAAGTCCCCTCCCGTCGGCTGGAGTTACAGCCTGACAATCCCCAGCGGCTGGCCAATCTCTGTGGCCTGCACAATGAACACTTGCGACAACTGGAAGAAAATCTCGACTTGCAGATCAGCAACCGGGGTAACCAATTCACGCTGACTGGCAGTGAAGAGGCGCTCCAGAGCGGCGATCGCGTCTTGCAGCAGTTGTATCAACAGACCCTGGAAGGGACAGTGACTCCGGAACACGTGCATCTGGCCCTGGCTGAAGTACGCCCACGTCCGCAGCAGGAGATGTTCGAGCAGACCGCGGATGCTCCGGAGTACGACCAGATCCAGTTGCTGCGGACACCCAAGGGCACGGTGAAGCCACGCACGCCGCACCAGATCCAGTACGTCAACGCCATTGCCCGCCACGACATCAATTTCGGCATCGGCCCGGCCGGTACCGGCAAGACCTATTTGGCTGTCGCCTGTGCCGTGGAAGCCCTGGTCAGCGAACGTGTGCAGCGCATCCTTTTGGTCCGCCCTGCCGTGGAAGCTGGTGAGAAACTCGGGTTCCTGCCCGGCGACCTGACGCAGAAAGTAGACCCCTACCTGCGGCCTTTATACGACGCTCTGTACGAGATGCTAGGTTTTGAACGGGTAGCGCGTTTGCTCGAAAAGAACGTCATCGAAGTAGCGCCTCTGGCCTACATGCGCGGCCGTACGCTCAACAACTCCTACATCATTCTCGATGAAAGCCAGAACACGACGACAACGCAGATGAAGATGTTCCTGACCCGTATCGGCTTTGGCTCCACTGCTGTCATCACCGGTGACGTTACCCAGATCGACTTGCCGAAGGGCACGCGCTCCGGCCTTGTGCAGGTCACTGGCGTACTGAGCAAGGTGAAAGGTGTCAGCTTTACCTGGTTCAACTCGGCCGACGTTGTGCGTCACCCGATCGTGCAGCGCATCGTCGATGCCTATGATGATTACGAGCGTCACCACCACGTCTCTGCACTCAATGCCGACAAGGATGCCAAAGAGCGGGTGCATGAGCGCGACAATTGAGTTGGTCAACGCCAGTGGCGCACGCGGCTTGCCGCTGCGCAAGCAGTTCAAGCAGTGGGCAGACGCCGCCGTAACCGCAGTACCGGGCGCACCGGCACGCAGCAAGGTCAGCATTCGTATTGTTGATGCTGTTGAAGGCGCCAGTCTGAACAAGCAGTACCGGCACAAGGATTACGCGACCAATGTGTTGTCGTTTCCGGTGCCAGCCGAACTGATAGCGACTGGCGAGCTGGGCGACATTGCCCTGTGCGCACCGGTTGTACAGAGCGAAGCAGAACAGCAGCAGAAGGATCCAGTGGACCACTGGGCGCATCTGGTAGTGCACGGCGTACTGCATCTGCTGGGCTACGATCACGAGAACAACAAAGACGCGAAAGTGATGGAAGGGCTGGAAACAACAATACTCGCCGGCCTGGGTATACGAGACCCCTATCAGTAGAACTG
>JAZKEH010000600.1:7039-7949 GCA_040387155.1 Pseudomonadota bacterium
ATAGATAGCAACAGCAATTACCGAATACCACACAACTACAAGTGAACGACCACAACCCATGAGCGACGACAGTTCTCAACCGCACCCTTCGCAGCACTCTTTGACGCTGACAGAACGGCTGCGCGACATTTTTACCGACAACATTGCCGATACCGAGGAATTGATCCGTGTATTGCGCAAGGCCCAGCGCCGCAAGGTGCTCGACAACGATGCGCTCAGCATCATCGAAGGCGCCTTGCAGGTCAGCGACATGCAGGTACGCGACATCATGGTGCCACGCTCCCAGGTGGTCACCGTCAATGCCGCCGATTCACCGCAGGACATTCTGCCCGTGGTAATTGAAGCGCAGCATTCCCGCTTCCCTGTTATCGGCGAAAGCCTGGATGAAGTACTCGGCGTGCTGCTGGCGAAGGACCTGTTGCCACTCGCACTCGACAAGGAGCAGCGCAAGTTCGACATCAAGGACGTCATGCGTCCCGCCACCTATGTGCCAGAGTCAAAACGCCTCAATGTCTTGCTGAAAGAGTTCCGTGAAAACCGTAACCATATGGCCATCGTCATCGACGAGTACGGTGATCTGGCCGGCCTGTGCACAATCGAGGATGTACTCGAACAGATCGTCGGTGAAATCGAGGACGAGCACGACATTGAAGAAGAAGCTTTTATCAAGCAACTGGACAACAACAGCTTCACCGTCAAGGCGCTGACCAGTGTCGAAGAATTCAATGAGCAGATCGGGGCCTCCTTCTCCACCGAAGAATTCGACACAATAGGCGGTGTGGTGCTGAGCAAGTTCGGCCATATTCCGCAGCGTGATGAAAGTGTCGTTATCGGCAAGTTCACATTCCGCGTGCTGAATGCCGACAACCGCCAGATTCGCCTGCTGCATGTCACCACATCGCACAGCGAT
>JAZKEH010000601.1:0-2738 GCA_040387155.1 Pseudomonadota bacterium
GAGGGCATGCCGCAGGCTGCAATCGATACGGGCGTGATTGACTTTGTGGTATCCGCTGTCGACATGCCGCAGAAGCTGATCGATCTCTGGAAAAATGCAGCCCGCATCCAGCTGCCTCCGTTGGGTGATGGTGAGCTGATCGGCATATTGCCGCCAGATGCTGCAGCAGACGCTCAGGCCGAAGAGGCACTGCTGAAGATCCTTGCGCTACTCTGCAACCATACCGGTCACGACTTCCGCCATTACAAGCGTGCCACCGTCTTGCGCCGTATCGAACGCCGCATGCAGGTACGCGGCGTCGATACCTTGCTGGCTTACAGCGGACTGCTGGAACAGGATGCGGGCGAATACCCGCAGCTGTTGAAAGACATGCTGATTGGCGTCACCAATTTCTTTCGCGACCGCGAGCATTTCGAAACGCTTGAGCGTGAAATCATTCCCGGCTTGTTTGTCGGCAAGGGACCGGACGAAGAGGTGCGCGTCTGGGTAGCCGCCTGTTCCACCGGCGAAGAAGCGTATTCGATGGCGATGCTGCTGTCTGAGCAGGCGACCCAGTTGGCGAAGCCCGCTCCCTTCCAGATCTTCGCATCCGACATTGATGAGTCGGCAATCAATACGGCACGCAAGGGCATCTACCCGTCGTCGATCATCAGCGATGTGACGCCCGGCCGGCTGCGCCACTTCTTTACCCGCCACGAAGAGTACTACGAGATTCGCAAGGTAATTCGTGACAGGGTGCTGTTCGCCGCCCATAACCTTTTGCGTGATCCTCCCTTCTCCAAGCTCGACCTGATTTCGTGCCGCAATCTGCTGATCTACCTGAACCGCAACGTGCAGGAACAGGTGTTGGAAATGTTCCATTTTGCCCTCAAACCGGACGGCATCCTGTTTCTCGGCAGCTCGGAATCTGCCGAGTCCGTCTCCGAGTTTTTTGTTCCGGTCGACAAGAAAAAGCGCATTTACCGCGCCCGCCCCCTGCAGCGCAGCGTGCGCTTTGTGGCGCCTGTCATCGTGAGGAGTCCAGCTCCGTTACCCGCAACGAAGAAGGCTGAGCGCCTCTTGCCAGTTACCTTTGGTGAAATTCATCAACGCGCCCTGATGGAGGCCGGCGCTGCCAGCGTACTGGTGGATGCCGAGCTGAATATTCTCAACATGTCGGATCGCGCCGCACATTTCCTGCGCTTTAACGCAGGTGAACCGTCGCGCAGTCTGCTGGCGCTGGTACTGCCGGAATTGCGGCTCGAATTGCGGACGACGCTGTACCACGCCCAACAGCATGGCACCCGCGTCGAGGCACGCCACGTTCCATTGACGCGAGGCGAACAACAATATGCCGTAACAATCAGTGCCCACCGCTTTCATGACGACAGTGTGGCGAACGACTTGCTGCTGGTGCAGTTTGAGGAAGAACTCAAACCTGCCGGCGATCTGGTGGCCGTCAACGCTGGCGACCAGATTCTGCACCGGCTCGAAGCCGAATTACTGCGTAACAAGCTGCAACTGCAGGAGACCATTCAATACGCCGATACATCGAACGAGGAGTTGCGCGCCACCAACGAAGAGTTGCAGGCCATGAATGAAGAACTGCGCTCGGCGACTGAGGAACTGGAAACCAGCAAGGAAGAATTGCAGTCAGTCAATGAAGAGCTGGTGACTGTCAACTTCGAGATGCGCATGAAGGTGGAAGAAACCGGCAAGGCCAATGATGATTTGAACAACCTGATTGCCTCTACCGACATTGCCACGCTGTTTGTCGACCGTACCTTGCGCATCAAGCGCTTCACACCACGCGCCAGCGAAATCTTCAGCATCATCCCGCTCGATATCGGCCGTTCGCTACTGGACCTCACCCATGGGCTCGACTATGACGAGCTGGCCAGTGACGTGACGACGACTCTGGAAACCCTGCGCACGGTGGAGCGCGAAGTTCGCCGGCATGACGGCCGTTACTACATCGTGCGCCTGCTGCCATACCGGACCATTGAAGACCGCATTGATGGCGCAGTCATGACCTTCTTCGACATTACGCTGCGTCGCGAAGCCGAGGAGCGCGCACGCGTTGGCGAAGAGCGCATGCATCTGGTGGCAGAGAGCACCAAGGACTACGCCATCATCACACTCAATATCGATGGCATGATTACGAGCTGGAACCGTGGCGCAGAGCGCGTTTTTGGTTATAAGGAAGACGAAATCATCGGCAAGTCCGGCGCTTTGATTTTTCTGCCAGAGGATCGCACCGCCGGCGTCCCGGAAGATGAAATGCTGCGTGCGACCCGCGACGGTCGCGCCGAGGATGAGCGCTGGCACGTACACAAGGATGGCTCACGGATTTATTGCAGCGGCGTCATGACGCCCTTGCGCGATGGGCAATTTCACGGCTATGCGAAAATCGCCCGCGACCAGACCGCGCGTATACAGTTGGAGGGCCAGCGGGAGATTGCCTTCAGCCACGAACAACTGGAACGCGGCAATGCCGAATCGTCCAATGCGCTGAAAGACCAGTTCCTTGCCATCATGTCGCACGAGCTACGGCAGCCGCTCAACATGATCAGCCTGAACGTCGAACTGCTCACCCGCTTGCCTGCCGTAATGGCACTGCCCCTGGCCAAGCGGGCAACGACGGCCATTCGCAACTCGGTAGCGAGCCAGGCCACTATCATCGAGGATCTGCTCGACCTGTCGCGGGTCAATACCGGTAAGCTGACACTCAACATCGAGGTGCTGGATCTGGCTGCGTT
>JAZKEH010000602.1:0-3256 GCA_040387155.1 Pseudomonadota bacterium
GTCATGCCGAGTTGCAGGAAGGCAACAAAGTCGTCAGCTGTCCAACCACCAAGTGCAGCCGGATCAATCTCTGGACTGACACCTTCAACTCCCGTGTATTCCTGGCCGCGCTGCATCATGCCCAAGCCGTTACGCGGCGTGTGGCATTCGCCGCAATGGCCCAAGACGCGTGCAAGATAAACACCGCGTTGCATCTGCGCATCGTCTGTCGCCACTGCAGGCTCAGTACCTTCCATGACATTGGCCATGATGTTCCAACCCGCCATCGTCCAGCTGAACAACCAGGGTGGCGTTTCGTGCGCAGGCACTTGGTTGACCACAGGCGGCAACGACATCAGGTAAGCGCCGACGTCGAGCACGTCCTGATCAGTCATGTCCTTGTAGGAGCGGTAGGGGAAAGCAGGCCAGTAGAAACCACCACTCGGACTGCGACCATGCTTGAGCGCATGCAGGAAGTCTTCGCCAGTCCAACCGCCAATGCCGGTCTCTGGATCGGGCGTGATGTTTGGCACATGAAAGGTGCTCGGAAACGGTGTCTCTACCTTGATCTCGTAGCCACCGATCGGGGCCGTGGTGCCTTCAGGCTGGTGGCATGCGCCGCAACCACCGGCATTGAAAATGTATTCACCACGCGCGATGGCTTCGGGGCCAGTCGGCAGTTCGGCATCGGCAACCGATGGCATGTGAAACACACCATAAAGGACACCCACTACAACGACGGCGCCTACGCCCAGGACAATTTTCTTTGTGCTCATTTCAGCTTCCTTTTTATCAAAACTTATCAAAACCAGTTCAAAACAATTTTACGGCAAAAATTATCACCACAATATGCAAGGATTGGGATACGCCCTAACCCTGCTCCTCCTGTTGCCGCTCCTTCAGCGCCAGCTTGCTTGCGCGGCGCTTTTCGATGGTTTCCGCCACCTCGCCACCCAGATGCACCTCACCGCGTGCCAGCGCCAGATCGATCTGCTTCTGCCGTTCACGGAAGTGGGCTAACTCCTCTTCACTGCGGGTGCCATGGCACCGCGGACAGCTGACACCTTTTTCATAATGTGAGTGCTGTTTGTCGACTTCCGTAATAGGCAAGCGGCAGGCGTGGCACTGATCATGGATGCCTTTTTCCAGCGCATGGTTCACCGCCACGCGGTTGTCGAACACGAAACACTCGCCCTGCCACAGTGAATCAGCTGCCGGCACTTTCTCCAGATAATTGAGAATGCCGCCTTTCAGGTGGTACACCTCATCGAAGCCCTGCTCTTTCAGATACGCCGTCGACTTTTCGCAGCGGATGCCGCCAGTACAGAACATGGCAATCTTGCGATGCTGTTTGGGATCAAGCTGGTCCTTCACGTAGGCGGGAAATTCGCGAAAACTTTCGGTATGCGGATTGACTGCTCCCTTGAAGGTGCCGATTTCTACTTCGTATTCGTTGCGCGTGTCGATCAGCAATACATCGGGCTGTGAGATCAAAGCATTCCAATTCTGTGGATCCACATGAGTGCCTACCTTGCGTTTGGGGTCGATGCCCTCAACACCCATCGTGACGATTTCTTTCTTCAGTTTGACCTTGCTGCGATAGAACGGAATCGCCTCGTCGTAACTGAACTTGCAATCCAGCGTCTGCAAGCGTGGATCGCTGCGCAGCCAGCTCAACACAGCATCAATACCTGTCTGTGTGCCGGCGATGGTGCCGTTGATGCCTTCTTCGGCCAGCAGCAAGGTGCCTTTGACGGCATTGGCGTGCATCAGCTCAGTCAGCGGCGCTTGCAGCGCCACATGATCGTCCAGCCGCACGAAGTGGTAAAGGGCGCATACGACGATGCGCGCTTGGGGGTCAGTCATTCTGTTTTCCTTTGCGGGGCGGAACGTAAATCCGCAGCAAATTGAGGGGTCGAATTATACGGGCAGGCAATCAAGCCGTCATTGATCTGCTTCAACTGTTGTTGGAAACAGTATCTCCAGGTCGACATAGGACGCTGCAGTCTGGCCATTAGCCGTTGTCAGCCACGGGATGTCTGCCAGCAGCGGCACCATCAACTCCCGTTGCAGCTTGGCGATGTTGCCTTCGCGGGCTGCCATCGCTGGATCTACGGTATTGGCTACCCACCCGGCCAACTGGAGACCATCGCGATAGATGGCTTCGGCTGACAGCAGCGCATGATTGAGGCAGCCCAACCGCATGCCGACCACCAGAATTACTGGCAATTTAAGTTGCTTCGCCACATCGGCCAGCGTTTCGTTGTCATTGATCGGCACGCGCCAACCACCAGCCCCTTCGATGACAGTGAGGTTGGCACGCTGTGTCAGCAGGCCTTGGCAGAAACCGACCAGCCGCTCTGCTCTGACGCGGCGTCCGCGTTGTTGTGCTGCCAGGTGTGGCGACAGCGACGCAGGTAAACAGACCGGGTTCACTTCTTCATAGCTCATCGGCATGTTGCAGGCGGCCTGCAACTGCAGCGCATCGTCGTTGCGCAAGCCGTCCGGGGTTTCAGTGGCGCCGGCAGCGATGGGTTTCATCGCGGCTGTTCGGTAGCCGGCTTGACCCGCAGCCTGCAGCAACGCACAACTAAATAACGTCTTGCCAACGCCGGTGTCGGTGCCTGTCACGAAATAGCTGCGACGCAACGTTGGCGCAACAGCAGGAGTCAGAGAATCTTTGGCCACGTTCAACTATTCCGGTTTATGCAGTTGCAGATAGAAAATTTCCCAGCTCACTGGAATGCCGTTCGCTTCGCGGCCACGCGCAAAAGCGGTTGAGGCTGCCTTGAACGCAGCCGGTGATACTGCTGTTGGCTGCGTTTGTGAAGCCACTGCATTGGCACCAAGGCCTTTCAGCTCCTGTGCAAGTGCGTGTAGCGATTGGTAGTGACGCATCTTCATGTCGGTAGTTGCATCACCACGTAAGCCTGCAGCATTGGCAGCATTCATTAAACCCGCCCGCGTCACGAAGGAGTTTGCGAGATGCTTTGCATCAACCTGACTCCAGGCGGCCCGCAGCTCCTGCAGTGTTTGTGGTCCCAGCGTGCTCAGCAGAATGCGACCGCCTGGTCTTAGCACACGATGCATTTCACTGAACATTTTCCCCACGTCTCTGCACCACTGCACAGTCAGACTGGAGACAATCAAATCCATACTGTTATCGTGTAACGGCAGTGCCTGCGCATCAGCACATAGCAGCTGCAAACGATCACCAGTGTCGCATTGCTGTTGTGTACGTTGCAGCATTGGTAATACCAGGTCGAGAGCCAAGACT
>JAZKEH010000603.1:0-2344 GCA_040387155.1 Pseudomonadota bacterium
CCAGACCCAGAAAACGCTGTGCTCCGGGAAAATCAGCCGCATCGACTAGTTCCAGCCTTGGTGGCATCCCATGGTCTGCAAACCATGCAAGACAGCGCAACAAGATCAGCTGGTCGTGTGCATCCAGTTCAAACCACAGCACAACACGCTCGAAATCGCTGATGGCTTGCGAGAGTCGGCGCTCTTCATCGCGGCAACCTGCAAGCACTGTCTCCGGTTGCATGTCGCTATCCTTGCCGAGTGCTTCATGGATAAAGCGCGCGCGGTGTTCGAGCCAATCGTCATCAGCAGTCACTGGTCCTTGCACGAAGGGATCTATTTGCACATTGAACTCACCGTGCAAGCCCGCGTTGATCAACGCAGTTTGAATGTCATGCCCACAGCGGATATGCATCGTCCGCAGATCGGCGTCCAGCACGACGTCGGATGACAACTGCGCCCGCTGTTGTTCCATTGCCTTGATGTGATGCTTCAGCGCGGCCCAGTTGGTGAAGCGCAACTCGCGCGCGAGGCAGTGTTGAGCTGAGGCAAGAGTCAATGCCGCGGTCTCATTGCCATGGCGACCAATGCGTTGCAATGAATCGGCCTCAAATACTTTGGCATCGCGCAACAATTCCTTCGCGCGCTTCTTTTGTTGTTCGAGATTGAGGCGGAACGCCGAGTACGGATCGGACGAAGTCATGACAGTCTCCTTTCATTAGTCTGCGTCCGCACCCAGACAGAAAAGAGACGAGGGATGGCTGTCTCAATAAAGATGTCGTGGGCGCTGCCCTTTCCGCGGACGTGGAAGCTTCGACTGAGCTGGTTCCAGTGTGCCCCAACGCGTTTTGGGGAGGCAATTCGAAATTTATGTAGATGAGAATAATTATCATTTGTTATACTATCCGCATTCATCGAATCCTCTGGCTCTAATCCCATGTTTCGCAAGACTATTTTCTGGATGCACCTTTCGGCTGGCGTACTGGCTGGCATCGTTGTAATGACCATGTCCGTCACCGGCGTACTGCTGACCTATGAGCGTCAGATGAAACGGTGGGCGGCAGAGAGCAACTATGTGCCGGCGGAACAGCAGGGCACCCCGCTGTCGCTGGAACAACTGCTGAACCTGCAGCAACTGGCCAAACCAGACGTCAAACCCAACACGGTCGTCATCACCAACGACGCCGGCGCCCCCGTCAGCTTTCGCGCCGGTCGCAATGGCACCGTCGACATGAACCCGTACGATGGGTCACTGATGCAAGTCGAGGCGCAGGGCATGGCCGATTTCTTCGGCGTCATCACGCGCTTCCATCGCTGGTTCAACATTGAAGGGGAGAACCGCGACATTGCGCGCCAGATCACGGGCGTCAGCAATGTACTCTTTCTGTTTCTGGTGTTGAGCGGCATGTATCTGTGGTTTCCGGCGATATGGAAATCGACGATGTTCAAGGCGCGCGCCTGGTTGCGCAGCGATTACCCGAACAGCAAGGTCCGCGATTTCCACTGGCACCACATCTTTGGCATCTGGATGGCAATACCGCTGGCGTTGGTGGTGTATTCGGGCATGGTGATTTCGTATCCCTGGGCAGCCAATGCGATGTATCGCGTCTTTGGTGCAGAGATTCCGGCACCGCAAGGTCAGCCCCAAGGTGCACCGCCTGTCGCCGCGCAAGCAGGACAGCAGCAAGCAGCACCGCAGCAAACGGCACGGCGAGAAGGTGGTCCTGGTGGCGAGAGTCCGCGCGAAGCTGCCGGCATGAGTGGCAGCGCGCCCGTCGTGCAATCACAGCCGCTCGACACCTTGCTCGCCGCAGCGCTGGCCGACAGCGAAAGCAAGGGCTGGGAACGTCTCACACTGACGTTGCCTGCACCGGATGCCGAGCAACTGCAAATTGAGATCGATCTCGGCAACGGCGCGCAGGCGCAATTGCGTCACACGTTGTCGCTGGATCGCGAGAGTGGTGCCATCGTCAGTCGTCGCGGTTTTGCGGAACTGGCCGAAGCCCAGCGTCTGCGTGGCATTGCCCGCTTCCTGCATACCGGTGAAGTGCTTGGCTTCTGGGGTCAGACCATCGCCGGTCTGGCATCGGCTGCTGCTGTGCTGCTGGTATGGACGGGTCTGGCCCTCGCGTGGCGCCGTCTAATCGTTCCCCTCTACCGCAAGAACCCCGCCTGATCCCGAATTATGACTCTGACACCGAATTAATTGGTGTCAGAGTCATAATTACCGCCAGAGTTAACCGTTAAGCCGCCGCATTCCCCGAATCCGGCGTTATTCATCTGGTTATTCCTGATAGTCGCCAAAAGAATCCCTGCCGCCGTACCATCCACCCAATCACGGAGGCAGCATGACACTTGGCGAGAC
>JAZKEH010000604.1:0-2800 GCA_040387155.1 Pseudomonadota bacterium
CTGAAGCACGCTTTCTTACCGACTATGCCGCCGGCAGTCTGCCGCCTGCGCAGGCCTTGTGCGTGGTCACCCACTTGCACTACTGCCAGGCCTGCCGCCAGAAGACGGCGGAACTGACCGAGCTCGGCGCCGAGTTGTTCAGTCGCCAGCAGCCTGCGCCAATCAGCGAGGCGGAATTCGGCAGATTATTGCAACGTATTGAGGACCCGCGCACTGCATTGAAATCGCCGGTATCAACAGCACAGTCAGCACCAGCCGAATCACTGCAGCCTGTCGCAGAGGCGGCGGAAAAAAGCAGGAATACAGCGCTACTGCCACGCGCGCTGCAGCGGCTTGCCAACGGCAATCTTGGCCAGCTTGCCTGGCAGCCCCTCGGCCGCCACTTGCGGGTGTCGCGTCTGCAGGTGGGTGATCCGCAGCGGGAAACGTCGTTGTTGTTTATCAAGGCCGGCGGCAGCGTGCCGCATCACCGTCATCAGGGCGACGAAATCACCGTGGTGCTGCAAGGCAGTTTTTCGGATCACGAAGGCAAGTACGCCGTCGGCGATTTCGTCGTACGCACCCAGGGAGAGAGGCACCGGCCGGTAGCGTCACAGGATGAGGATTGTCTCTGCCTCGCCACCGTCGACGCACCACTGGTGATGAGCAACTGGTTGCTGCGCCTTGCCATGTACTTCATGAATCGGCGCCAGGCGTTGTAGCGGCGGCTGACCTTTTACATCGCCGCCAGCGAAGCAAATACTGTTTCAATCTTCTCGGCATGCTGCGACATGTCGTGCGTCCACTCGCCGCGCTTGACGAAGAACTTGCCATGATTGTGGATGAGCTCGCGGCAACGACACATGGCCGCGGCACGCGCCGGGTAAGTACAGACGGCCGTAATGCGAGAGTGCTGGATGGCGTAGTTCACCTTGGTTTCGTAGTCCATGAAACGCGCCATGCTCTCGGCATTGTTGATCCAGCTGACGCTGCCCGACGTGCGCAATCCCTTGAAGCCTGCATTCAGTGCAGACGATTCCATCGCTGCGAACTGGCCGCTGAGTATGTCTGCATGCTTCACCGTTCCATTCGGATTGGTATAGAACGCGGTGTAGTGCCTTATCTGCATTTGCCCGGTACCCAGATATCGGTCGAGGCCAGGTACTGCCGCTGAGAGCGCCTGGCGGGCTTCGCTGATTGTCAGGTCGCTCACCAGCCACACACAGGCTTCCCGGCGTTCAAGCCCTTGCCTGAAATACGGCACCAGCATTTCGAGCAAATCTCCCTTGCCGTGGTAGAACTGGCATACGTGCGAACCCCACGGCATGTCCAGCAGCGCCTGGTCGTTGGGGACGGGCAGTATGACGATACCTTTCGCGAGGAAATACAACAGCAGCTCTGCCAGCATATCGGGCGATGCATGATCGACAGCCTGCGCCTGAAAATCGGTGGGGATCCTGGCCAACAATCCTTGCGGCGTGTGGTCTTGTTCGGGGATGCCAGCGACAACGAGTTTTTTGCGGAGCAAATCGTTCGGGTATACAGCTATATCCACTACGGTTCCTGCCTGAAATCAAAGTGGGCGATCAACACATAAACTGATGTGAGCCAGTTCACGAAGGCGCGAATAATAGCCGCGCCGCCCGGCTATATCTAACGGGTAAACACTCCATCTTTGTAGCAGCTCAATGTCCGCAGAATGCTCCCATTTCAGGGTTTTCCCCACCCCAATCCCGGATTGTTCCCAATTCCATCCGGTATTGTCCTGAATAAAATCACAACCGCTGGCATTACGACCGGCAATTGATATCCACAAGGAATGAATTGAACAATTATGAAGAAATCGACTCCCCGGCAAACCCTACCGAAGAGTTTGCCCAAGGCCCTAACCGGCATTGAAGGGCTTGATGAAATTACTGGCGGCGGCCTCCCTCTCGGCAGGCCTACGCTGGTGTGTGGCAGCGCTGGCTGCGGCAAGACGTTATTGGCCATGGAATTCCTCGTGCGTGGCGCGACGGAGTTCAACGAGCCGGGTGTGTTCCTCGCGTTCGAGGAAACTGCAGAGGAGCTGGCGCAGAACGTCCGCTCGCTCGGCTTCGATCTCGACCAGTTGGTAAAGCAGAAAAAGCTGGCCGTCGACTTTGTCCGCGTTGAACGCAGTGAAATCGAGGAAATTGGCAACTACGATCTTGAAGGTTTGTTTGTCCGCCTTGGCCATGCCATTGAAACCATCGGCGCCAAGCGCGTTGTTGTTGATACGATCGAAACCCTCTTCAGTGGACTGACCAACGCCGCCATCCTGCGCTCGGAACTGCGTCGTCTGTTTCGCTGGCTGAAAGACAAGGGCATTACGGCGATCGTTACGGCCGAACGTGGCGAAGGTGCATTGACGCGGCAGGGGCTGGAAGAATATGTGTCCGACTGCGTCATCCTGCTCGATCACCGTGTCATCGACCAGATATCTACCCGCCGTATCCGCATCGTCAAATATCGCGGCACTACGCACGGCACCAATGAATATCCCTTCCTGATTGATGAAGACGGCGTCAGCGTACTGCCGATTACGTCGGCCGGCTTGAAGCATGAAGTCTCGACTGAACGCGTCTCATCGGGTGTTGCCCGTCTTGATGCGATGTTGGGTGGCAAGGGCTTTTACCGCGGGAGCAGTGTATTGGTGTCGGGTACGGCCGGCAGCGGCAAAAGCAGCCTGTCAGCACACTTTGTCGATGCCGCCTGTCGCCGCGGCGAGAAGTGTCTGTACTTCGCCTTTGAAGAATCGCCCAGCCAGGTGATTCGCAACATGCGATCCATCGGTATTGAT
>JAZKEH010000604.1:2810-3152 GCA_040387155.1 Pseudomonadota bacterium
AAAGGCCTGCTGCAATTCCAGGCCATGCGCTCGACCATGTTCGGGTTGGAAATGCACCTCGCGTCCTTTCATAAACTGATCAAGGAGTTCGAGCCGCAGATCGTCGTCGCCGATCCCGTCGGCAGTTTGTTGCATGTAGGCACCCGTACTGATGCAACAGCGATGCTGACGCGCCTGATAGATTCCCTGAAGTTGCACAACATCACCGCATTCCTCACCAATCTCAACGCCGACGGTGAACCACTTGAGCGAACCGATGTCGATATCTCGTCGCTGGTCGATACGTGGATCGTGTTGCGCGACATGGAAGCCGGTGGCGAGCGCAACCGCATCCTGCATGTA
>JAZKEH010000605.1:0-11140 GCA_040387155.1 Pseudomonadota bacterium
TCTGCGACGGGATGGCGGCAATTTTGTTCACGTTCAAATAGAACCGTAATTCTGATTTTTATGGGGAGAGTGTACAGCAGCAAGTGTCGCTAACATACCCGACCCCATGCGGCCAAAACAAGCCTGAATATCACGGCATGTTCCCGGAAGCCGCAATCCTGCAGCAGGAATAATCGCCACCGACAAAGTGCGTAAAATCCGACCTTTTTTATAGTTTCTCCGCAATATGGGTCGTATGTGCGTGAGATTGGTGCAGGCCCCCGCATTGAAACAGAGGGTCTCTCGCTACCCGAATCGTGCAGACACCGTGCAACCACGCTTGACAATAAATGACGAATCTATATTCTGTTTAGGCGAGGCGTGTGTGACGTCTCTATAGCTCCCCTTGCAGCCAGTGGGCGTGTTTTGGAATTTGCGCACACTGGCTGTCCTTTTTGGGCAGCATTCCCCGGCTCAGCGCTTGCTTGCATGAGTCCGTATCCCCTGCATAGTATCGGCAAAGCCGCTGGTGTCCCTTTTTGGCCGGCGGGCCTTCTATTCATGGGTGTTTCCGCATGGCCAGTCCTTCCCCGACTTCCAATACGCTGCTGGGACATCCCCGCGGTCTGGTAATCCTGTTTTTTACCGAGATGTGGGAGCGATTTTCCTATTACGGCATGCGCGGCCTGCTGATCCTCTACCTCACACAACACTTCCTGTTCAGCGATGAACGGTCCAATGTCATCTACGGAGCCTATAACGCGCTGGTCTATGTGATGACCATCATCGGCGGCACGCTGGCCGACAAGTATCTGGGGTCCCGCAAAGCCGTAACCTTCGGCGCCATCCTGCTGGTGCTGGGGCATTGCGGCATGGCATTCGAGGGTAGTGGTTCCCGCCAGCTGATGACGTATCAGGGGCAAGACTACCAACTGACGCTTGATGGCCGGGGCGGTGATGCCAACCAGATCGTCGTCTCCCCCCAAGGCACTTCAACAATCAGATTCAACGAAGGCGCCACTGCAATGCTGATCGACAATCCAACTGCCGTTGGGTTGCCCGCCAGCGTGCCAGTTGCGGATTACACCGTGCGGGTTGAGACCGAGGCCTTGTACTTGAACGGCATGTATCTCTCGCTCGCTCTCATTATTGCTGGCGTCGGTTTTATGAAAGCCAACATCTCCACCATCGTCGGCGCGCTGTACGGTTTCGGAGACAGCCGTCGCGATTCCGGCTTCACCATTTTCTACATGGGCATCAACGTCGGCGCCTTTCTATCATCGATTCTGTGCGGCTGGCTGGGCATCGCCTATGGATGGAAGTATGGCTTTGGTCTGGCCGGCATCGGCATGTTGGCGGGGCTATGGACGTTTCTGAAATACCAGCATTGGCTCGAAGGCAAGGCTGAGCCGCCTGATCTGATGGTATTGGCGAAGAAAGTAGTGGGCCCTCTAACGGTTGAACACCTGTGTTATCTGAGCGGCCTCGTCATTATTGCCGTGTCGATGATGCTGGTGATGAATGCACACCTTGTCGAGGAAAGTTATGTCGGGATACTGGGGATACTCATCCTCGTTGTGTTGATCGCCTATGCTTTTGCGCAGGGAAAAGGCGATGAGCGTGATCGCATGCTTGCAGCAATCTATTTCATCCTGGCGCAGATTCCGTTCTGGGCCTTGTTCGAGCAAGCCGGCTCGTCGCTGAATCTTCTCACTGACCGTCTGGTTGATCGCACTGTGTTCGGGGTCAGCGTCCCAACGCCGGTTTTTCAGGCGCTTAACGCGTTCTATATCGTCGCGTTCGGTCCGGTGCTGGCATGGCTTTGGATAATGCTGGCAAGACGCAAACTCAATCCACCCGCGCCAGTAAAATTTGCGCTGGGCGTGGCAATGGCCGGTCTGGGTTTTCTGGCGCTGGTGGCGGGCATGAAGTTGTCGGGCAGCGACGGTATGACAGCAGTGTTCTACATCTTCCTCATTTACTGGATACATACGATAGGCGAACTGATGGTGTCCCCGGTTGGTATGTCTGTGTTGACCAAACTGGCGCCGGCACGTGCAGTCGGTATGACCATGGGGGCCTGGTTTCTCTACACAGGGTTCGCTGACTATCTGGCGGGTGTTATTGCTGCGACCACGGGCGCAGAAACCATCGGTGGCCAACTGGTTGATGTTGCTGCTGCCAAAGCTACTTACATTTCGGTGTATTCAGAGGTGGGCTATCTGTCGCTCGCAGTAGCATTGGGTATGCTGGTAATAGCGCCTTTCATACGCAAATTGATGCGCGGTGCTGACTGAGAAATTTGCTGTACCCAAAACCAACAATAGAAACAACAAAAAGCCAACCAAGGTACTTCTTCATGCCCAGGAACAGACTGCTCGTTTTATCCCTGTTGTCAGCAATGCTGGCGGCTTGCGGCGGCAATGATACGGCGCCAGCAGGTGAAGCAGCCGCGCCCGCCGAAGCGGCTGCACCGGCTGTATCCAATGCAGCGCAAGTGGATCAACAACGACTGCTCAATGCAGCCAGTGAGCCCGGCCAGTGGATGACCTATGGCGGCACGTATCAGGAGCAGCGCTTCAGCGGCCTGACCCAGATTACACCCGACAACATCAGCCAACTGGGCCTCGCCTGGTTCGCCGATTTCGACACCAACCGTGGCCAGGAATCTACGCCATTGATGATTGATGGCGTTATCTACGTGTCACAAGCCTGGAGCAAGGTCAGTGCCTACGACGCCAAAACCGGCGCGGTGCTGTGGCAGTACGATCCCAAGGTGCCCGGTGAATTCGGCGCGCGCGGTTGTTGTGACGTCGTCAATCGCGGTGTCGCGGCATGGAATGGCAAGATCTATGTGGCAGCCTACGACGGCCGTCTGATTGCATTGGATGCTGCCACCGGCAAGGAAGTGTGGACGGCAGTCACCACTGACCAGAGCAAGTACTACACCATCTCGGGCGCCCCGCGTGTCGCCAATGGCAAGGTCTTCATCGGCAATGGCGGCGCTGAATATATTTATCGTGGCTACGTATCAGCCTACGACGCCGAAACCGGCGAACAGGTGTGGCGCTTCTACACGGTACCCGGCAATCCGGCCGACGGTTTTGAAAACCCTGCAATGGAAATGGCAGCCAAGACCTGGACCGGCAACTGGTGGGAAAAAGGCGGCGGTGGTTCTACCTGGGATGCCATCACCTATGACGCGCAAACCAATCTCGTGCTCTTTGGCGTAGGCAACGGCGCGCCGTGGAACTCGAAGGCACGTAGCCCTGAGGGCGGTGACAACCTGTTTACCATTTCTATCGTTGCTGTTGATGCAGATACAGGCGAATACAAGTGGCACTACCAGGAGATCCCGGCTGAAGAGTGGGACTTCGATGCGGTACAACAGATCACGCTTGCTGACATCGAAATCAACGGCACTACGCGCCATGTGGCCATGCAGGCCACCAAGTCAGGGTATTACTACATGCTGGATGCCACCACGGGCCAGTTGCTGGTAGCGAACAATTTCGTGCCGGTGAACTGGACCACAGGTTATGACCTCGCCACCGGTCGTCCTGTCATCAATGACAAGGCGCGCTACACGCTGGCAGAAGGGCCGCGTATTGCGCAACCGGGACCGGCAGGCGCCCACTCATGGCATCCGATGGCTTACAGTCCGCTGACGAAATTGCTCTACATACCGGGGCAGGAAAGCAGTATTGCCTACACCGCCAACCCCGACAGCAGTCTGGGTAACTTCAACCTGAATGTGGATTTCACCGGCGGCGATGCTGCCTATGACGAGCCGGACAACACCATCAAACGCGGTGGAGTTACCAAGGTGATCGCATGGGATCCGGTGCAGGCAAAAGAAGTATGGAGTTCGTCGCGTCCTACTGGTGCCTCTGTCGGCATGCAGGTAACCGCAGGCAACGTGTTGTTCACCGGTAATCCGGTAACGCAGGAAATGTTGGCCTTCCGTGCCGACAACGGTGAACAGATCTGGTCCTACAACGTACAAGCCGGTATTTCGCCCGGTTCGATCTCGTATGAAGTTGACGGTGAGCAGTATGTTGCGCAAGTGGTAGGTGGGCAGTCACGTGGTGGCTATTACGCGCCGACGCATGCCCGCCTGTTGGTCTTCAAGTTGGGTGGCACTGCACAGTTGCCACCGAATGCCGAATACACCCAGGCTCCTTTCGCGCCCCCTGAGCAAACAGCGACTGCTGATCAGATAGCGCGGGGTGGCACGATTTACGGTGGCGCTTGCGCCATCTGTCATGGTGACGGCGGTGCCAGTCGGGGCATGTTCCCTGATCTGCGCCGTTCGCCGTTGTTGGCAAGCCAGGAAGCTTTTGATCAGGTAGTCCTCGGCGGGATCCGCAAGGATCGTGGCATGGCTTCGTTTGAAGGCAAGCTCACCGCGGCGGACACTGCCCTGATCCGTGCTTACATGGTGGACCGTGCCATCGTTGCGCGGGATGCGCCACCGTTTGCGCCGCCCGGCCAGTAATGAGGGCAGCAAACGGTCGCTGTATCCACCAGTCATTGCAGTACGTGTTTGATCGTTAGTTGTCACAATCAGTTAATGCGGCCTGAAGCTGGGCTGCCAAATGAAGAGGTGTCAAATGAAGCGCTATCAAATGAAATTGCGTGTTTTGCAGGTGACAGGTTTGTTGGGATTGGGTGGAGCGGCGTCAGCCGCGTTCGCCCACCATGGCTGGTCCTGGTATGGCAATGAAGACTTCACGCTGACGGCGGTGGTTGTCGAGAAGCACTTCGGCAACCCGCATGATCGCATGATCGTTGAGGCGGATGGCCAACGGTGGAATTTACTGCTGAGTCCACCCAGCCGCAGCCGCAGTGCAGGTTTTGCTGAGGAAAATGTCGAAGTTGGCGATACCATTACCGCCTACGGTCATCGCCGGTCGGAAGGTGACCAGTTCGAAATGAAGACGGAACGTTTGCAGGTAGGCGAAAAGCTTTACAACCTGTATCCGGATCGTAGTTGACAGCCAGTAACTTTCAGTAAGCAATAGTGAGTGATGAATGAGCAAGATTCTTGAGCAGTACTACCAGTGTTTCAATGCCGGCAACTACGCCGGCATGCTGGATTTGTTGAATGAAGATGTTGTGCATGAGCCCTGTCAGGGAACGCCCCGACAGGGCAAGGCATTGTTCCGCGAATTTCTGCAGCACATGGAGCGTTGCTACAAGGAGCAGGTACACAACCCGACTCTTTTCTACAGCGATGACGGCAAGCAGGCTTCCGCCGAATTTCTGCTGACGGGCACCTACCTCAATACCGACAGTGATTTGCCGCCAGCAAGAGGCCAGACCTACCGCCTGCGCGTAGGCACTTTTTTTGAGATTGAGAATGGCCGCATCAGCCGGGTCAGTAACCATTACAACTTGCAGGACTGGTTGCAGCAGATCGGCGCATAGCTGACAAGAGAAAGTTCAAAGCACGACTGGATCAAGGCATTACCACCAATAACAAAATGGAGTTTGCTCATGGGTACTGTAATTACGCTGGTGATCCTCGCAATCGTGGGTTTCATGGTGATCGGTATTTTCAACAAGCTGGTTACGTTGAAAAACCGTTATGAAAACGCCTTCTCGCAAATTGCAGTACAACTGAAGCGCCGTTACGACCTGATCCCCAATCTGGTTGAAACCGCGAAGGCCTATCTGAAGCACGAAAGCAGCACGCTGGAAGCTGTCATCGCAGCGCGCAATCAGGCCGTGACAGGTCTGCATGCTGCCGCAGCAGCGCCTGGCGCTGCCAGCGCGATGAACAATCTTGGTCAGGCTGAAGGCCAGTTGGTTGGTGCGCTGGGAAGACTGAGTGTTGTGATGGAAGCCTATCCGGATCTCAAAGCCAACCAGAACATGATGCAAGTCAGCGAAGAGCTTACCAGCACCGAAAACAAGGTGGCGTTTGCACGTCAGGCCTTCAATGATGCGGTAACGCAGTACAACACCTACAAACAGACATTTCCGCCGGTGTTGCTGGCTGGCATGTTTGGTCATGCTGCGGACGCAACCCTGCTTGAGTTCGCCGACAACGACCAGATCCAGGAAGCGCCCAAAGTCAGTTTCTGAGCTGACAGCAGCGAAGGCCCGCTGTGAACTTTTTTGAGCACCAGGATCAGGCGCGCACTTCGACGACGAAGCTGGTGCTGTTGTTCGGGCTGGCAGTCGTTTCCCTTATCGGCATAACCAGTTATTTGATTGCGATTCTGTTTGCTGCCTGGCAGCAGAATTTTGTTGCCCCCATTTCGCTGACCAACGTCATGCGTTCTGACATCCTGTTCCACACTGCGACAGTTATTCTCAGTGTCATTGTGATAGGAGCGGTGTATCGCATGATCCAGCTACGCAGTGGTGGTAGCGCTGTAGCGGAACGCATGGGTGGCAGGTTGCTGAATCGTGATCTGGCCAATCTTGATGAGCTGAAAATTCTCAACGTCGTGGAGGAAATGGCGCTGGCGTCCGGTGTGCCGGTGCCTCCCGTTTATGTAATAGGCGACGACGCCATCAATGCTTTTGCTGCCGGTTTTCATCCGCAAGATGCTGTCATCGGCATTACGCGCGGTGCCATTCGCTATCTGGATCGTGATGAGCTGCAAGGAATCGTGGCCCATGAGTTCAGCCATATCTTCAACGGCGACATGCGAATGAATTTGCGACTGGTCGGCTGGCTGCATGGTCTGCTATTGATAGGGCTGATTGGTCGTCAATTGCTGCACACTCGTGTGTCATTCCGCGAAGACGGAAAAGACAAGACGGCCGTCGTCATACTCAGCCTCGGCCTTGGTCTTCTGCTGCTCATTGTCGGTTACACAGGTGTGTTCTTCGGCAATCTGATCAAGTCTGCTGTCAGTCGCCAGCGTGAGTTTCTGGCAGATGCATCTGCCGTGCAATTCACCCGTAATCCCGATGGCATCGGCAACGCGTTGAAGAAGATTGGCGGGTATCCACTCGGTTCGCGTCTGCTGATGAAGGAGACCTCTGAGATCAATCACATGTTCATTGCCGAAGGCGTCATGAAACGCAACCGCGGCGGCTGGATGGCGATGCACCCGACACTTGAGCAGCGCATACGGCGCATTGAGCCGCGCTGGGATGGCAAGCTGATCAATCCGGAAAAAGAGCGGCAGATTTCGTACTCATCCCTTCCAGACGACGAAACGACCGCTGCAGAATCGGTAGGCAAGAAGGTGAATTCCGCAGAAGCACTTGCCTCAGTGCTGGTAGCGGCTGCCGGTACGATGAGCACGCAGAGCCTCAGGCTCGTGCAGAAAGAGCTCGCCGGCATTCCTGCCGCCATGCGGCAGCAGCTCAGTAATGCGCTGGAAGCCAGTTTGTTGATGTATGGCGTGTTGATCGCGCAGTCGCAACCGTCAACTGCAAGAAAGCAACTGGAGCTCCTGCAACAGCAATTGCCCCCTGCCTCGTTCAGATCGCTGGCTGCGCAATTGAAGGAGCTGGTGTCGTTGCCGCGCTCACTGGATCTGACCTTGATTGAACTGGCGCATCCTGCGCTGAAGCAGTTATCGGCGGAGCAGTTGAGGGGATTCCTGGGGTTGATCGCACGGCTGATCAGTATTGACGGTGAAGTAACACTGCAGGAATGGGCGTTTGGCAGATTGCTGGCTCATCATCTGGAGCCGGCTTATGCAGGGAATGACAAGTCACTGATCACTGCCTGCAGTGATGAATGCCGCACGCTGCTGTCAGCCCTGGCACAAGCAGATCACGGCGATGCCGAGGCAGCTACCGCTGCCTATGCTGCAGCATGCAGTGCTGTGCGGTTACCTTCGAGCGCGCTACAGCCAATCAATGTCGCAGTGCTGGACGTCGCCATCGGTCGCCTGATGCACTTGAAACCATTGCAAAAGCCACTGCTGTTGAAGGCCATGGTTGTTTGCGTGCAGCACGACGGCAAGCTCACGCAGCAGGAGCGGGACTTGCTGCGCGTCATCGCGGCAGTAATGGATTGTCCGTTGCCACCGCTGTAGGGGTCATCACCGGTTGAGGTAGCTGGGCGAGGGCGTCGCTGGCGAGAGTCAGCAGCAATAGACCAAACAATTTGCCTGTGGAATGACGGCGATGGTCGCGGTCATGACCTTGTTTCCCCTGGAAATATCCATGGATTTTGTTGCTATGTCGCCTCATAAACGGGCGATTCAGGTTCCAGTAAGCTGGGGAGTTCACTGGCCACAGCCTTAAGGCTTGATTCAGTTGCCGGCTTCTACATTAGCCCCGTGCCAGCCAAGACGGCACTTGAGCAACCTGCCAATGATTTGGCGACAGGCTAAAAGAGGAGCCTACCATGAACAAAATGACTTTTGCCGCGACTGGATTGGTGACTGTAATGCTGGGCCTTGCCCAGTCGGCCACTGCTGCAACCAGCTATGACGAAGCCGATGTGCTGTCGTCTACCCCCATCTATCGGGTTGTTGAGATTACCTCGCCCCAGCGTGAATGCTGGGAAGAGGAAGTCGCTCGCGTCGACCGTCGCTATGAGCACAACAATTCCGCCACTCCTACGATTCTGGGTGCCGTGATTGGGGGCGCCCTGGGTAATGCGGTTGGCCATAACAAGAGCAACAAGCGAGTAGGCACCGTAGTGGGCGCCGTACTGGGTGGCTCGGTCGGCAGCGATATTGGTCGCAATAATCGGGACCGCGGTGAAGTGGTGACCTACGATACCGTCGAGCGTTGCGAGACCGTTTCCAATACCCGCGAGGAGGAGAAACTGGTTGGTTATGATGTACGCTATAGCTACAATGGTTTTGAAAATACGGTGCGAATGGATCGTGATCCGGGTGAAACCATACGGGTGCGGGTCGATGTAGACCCCGTGCAGTAAAACGGCGGTAAAGCGTGAACGCTGCACCACCAGCTCATCCGGCCAGTGTTACCACTGTTAATGCGACTGATGGTCAGCGTCGATGAAAAGCCTTCTTGTCATGCTGTTGCTCAACTGTCTGCTGGCCTCCGCGGCCAGCGGGCAGCACTATGCCCAGCTGGGCGACGAGTTTGGCAACTTCGCTGAAGAGCTCTCCAAACGGAATCGCGAAGAAGGACGGGTCCAGCGTGATCTGGTGCCATCCGGCGAAAACGAACAGCAAACCAATGTCAGTGCCCGCGAAGCCTCCGACCGCGCACGCAGCGCCTACCCAGGTCGTGTACTGAGCGTCCGTCTCGATGGTCGCCGCTGGCGCGTGCGCATGGACGAAGAAGGCACCGTATTCAACGTCTTTGTCGATTCCGAAAACGGCGAAGTGCGCCGGTCCGACTGATAGCCGGACGAATTTCCCTCTGAATATTCCCTTCTGAAACAAAACTGCTGGCAAGGATTTCCATGCGTTTACTTGTTGTTGAAGACGAAGACCTGCTGCGAGCCCGCCTCGTCAAGGCGCTCGAAGACAATTCCTACGTGGTCGACAGTGCCAGTAATGGCAAGACTGCTCTGTTCCAGGCGTCCGAATATGGTTACGACGCCGCCATCATCGATTTGGGCCTGCCCGAACTCGACGGCATTTCGCTGATCAAGGCCATTCGCGCGAAGGGTCTGTTGTTTCCGATCCTGATTCTTACTGCACGTGACAACTGGACTGACAAAGTCGCGGGTCTTGATGCCGGCGCCGACGACTACGTTGTCAAACCGTTCCAGATCGAAGAAATCCGGGCTCGTCTCAACGCACTGCTGCGACGCGCAGCCGGTTTCGCCAAGCCCACACTGGATTTTGCCCACATCAGCCTGGACACCACCGCCAAGAAACTGACCGTGCATGGCGCGGAAGTCGAACTCACTGCCTTTGAATACAAGGTGCTGGAATACCTGCTGTTGCATCCAGGCAAGGTTGTCTCCAAAACCGAGTTGACGGAACACCTCTACGAACAGGATCACGACCGCGACAGCAACGTGCTGGAAGTATTCATCCGTCGCCTGCGTCAGAAGCTCGACCCGGATGAAACCCTGAAACCCATCGATACCATTCGCGGTCAGGGCTACCGTTTCAATGTCCCTGCCAGCAAGCAATAGTGCTGCCTACTCGATGCGCCAGCGCCTTGTGCTGGCCTTCGGGGTTCTGCTCATTGTCTTCCTTGGCCTTGCCGGCTACGTGCTGGATCGCGCCTATAAGGAAAGCGTGGCGGCTGCCGTAGCTGAGCGCCTGCAATTACAGATCTACGCCTTGCTCGGCGTGGCTGAACAGGATGGAGACGAATTCTTCCTGCCAGATCCGGGTGACGCGCGTTTTGCACAGATCGATTCGGGTCTCTACGGTTTCATCTTCGATCGCAATGGCCGTGAATTGTGGCGCAGCACGTCTGCGCTCAATCTCAATGTAGAGCCAGAGCCAATGATGAGCAGTGAATTGCTGCCCGGCCAAACCAGCTACGGCCAGTTGGTGACGCCAGAGCAAGGCGCGCTGGCGTGGGCCAGTTACCGCAGCTACTGGGAGTCGCTCGATCAACTGTTCTTCTTTGTCGTGATGGAATCGACAGCGCCTTCCGCTGCGGAAATCCGCCAGTTCCAATCCAACTTGTATCTATGGGGCGGAGTACTCACGGTATTGCTCAGCGTCGCCCAGTACTTTCTGTTGCGCTGGGGCTTGCAGCCCCTGCAGCAACTGGCGCATGACGTATCGGCCATCGAGAGCGGAGCGCAGGATCAGTTGCAACATCACTACCCGCGCGAATTGGTGTCAGTCACCGAGAACCTGAATCTGCTGATCAAGAGTGAGCGCGAACGCCAGAACCGTTTCCGCACTACGCTCGGTGATTTGGCACACAGTCTGAAAACGCCGCTGGCCGTACTGTCGACGGCCTTGCAGGAGGCGCAGCAACAACAACTGACGCCGCAGCAGCAACGCGACATGGGCGAGCAGTTACAGCGCATGGACCAGATTGTGTCGTACCAGTTGAAGCGTGCTGTGAAGGGTAACCAGGCATTGCTTGCGCGCCCGCTTCCAGTAGCGCCCATTATCGACAAGCTGGTGAATGCGCTGCAGAAGGTTTATCGCGACAAGCAGACGCAAGTAAGTCTTGAGTTGGCCGAAGGTGTGCAGTTTTTCGGCGAAGAGAGCGACCTGATGGAGCTGTGCGGCAACATTCTGGACAATGCCTTCAAGTACGGTCATCGCAAAGTGCAGGTCAAGGC
>JAZKEH010000606.1:0-3640 GCA_040387155.1 Pseudomonadota bacterium
CAAAATACGGTTTTCAAACTGTATTCCGGTTCGCAGCAAGTCATTCTGACAGCGCTCGTCAATGCGATGATGCTGGTGCCGTTCATCCTGTTGCTGAAACCGGCTGGTCGCATTTCTGACGAGTTGCCGAAACTTGCAGTCATGCAACGTTGCGGTCAGGCAGTCGTGGCCTGCTGTGTAATGATTGTTGTCTTCTATCATCTCGGCTGGTTCCTGCCGGCGTTTGCCATGACACTGGCGCTGGCGACACAGGCCGCCATCTATTCGCCAGCGAAATACGGCTTCATCCGCGAGAGCTTTGGCAGACAGCGGCTCGGTGAGGTGAATGGCATCGTGTCTGCACTCTCCATCTCGGCGATCCTCGCAGGCACCTTTGCCTTCTCCATCGTGTTCGAATCCTTCTACCCCGAGACCGCCACCAGTCCCGGCGCCGTGTTGCAAGGCATCTCCATTGCAGGCTGGCTACTGTTGGCAGGCAGCATCATCGAGCTGGTTGCGCTCTATCGCATAAAACCGGAATCGTTGGTCGCGCCGCAACCGTCCACGGAGGCGCCACCCACTGCCGACTCGGCGTTGGCAACCTTGACGCAACACCGGGCCATCCGTTTGTCAGCGATTGGCCTCGCTGTGTTCTGGGCCATCGGCCAGGTGTTGCTGGCGACCTTCCCGTCCTATCTGAAAGAAGCGGCGGGACTGACCAATACGATTCTCGTGCAAGGCTTGCTCGCGTTCGCTGGCATCGGTATCGGCCTCGGCTCCATGTATGCGGGCCGCTATTCACGCAACTATATTGAAACCGGTCTGTTGCCGTTCAGTGCCGCCGGTCTTGCTATCGGTCTGCTGCTGCTGCCGACGGTGACGAGCATATTCTGGCTGGGCGCGCTGATTCTGATGATCGGCTTTGCCGGCGGTGTCTTCATCGTGCCGCTGAATGCACTGATCCAGTTCTATGCACGCCAGGAAGACATGGGCAAGACACTGGCTGCCAGCAACTGGCTGCAGAACGTTGCCATGCTCGGCTTCCTGTTGCTGACGATGCTGTTCGCGTTGCTCGGCTGGACCAGCCGTTCGATGTTGCAACTTATTGCAGTGGTTGCCCTGGTCGGTAGCGCGTACACGCTGTACGAACTGCCGCAGAGCTTCACGCGTTTTCTCCTCGGCCGCATTGTCAGCTCGCATTACCGCATCAAAGTGCAGGGCATGCGGCACATCCCGCCGCAAGGTGGCGTGCTGTTGCTTGGCAACCATGTCAGCTGGATCGACTGGGCCATTGTGCAGATCGCCTGCCCGCGTCCCGTGCGCTTCGTCATGATCAACACGATCTATGACCTGTGGTACCTGACCTGGTTCTTCAAACTGTTTGGCTGCATTCCGATCCAGGCCGGTGTCGCCTCGCGCAGCTCACTCGACCTGGTGGCTGAATCCCTGCGCAACGGCGAAGTAGTCTGCCTGTTTCCCGAAGGCGTCATCAGCCGCAACGGTCAGCTCGCTGAATTCCGCAAGGGCTATGAGCGCGCCTGTGCCGAAGTCGACGACAGCGTCATCATCATCCCCTTCTTCCTGCGTGGCTTGTGGGGTACTGCCTTCTCCCGCTCCAGCGCGCGCCTGAAACGCGCCAGTCTGAGTCGCGAAGTCGTGGTGGATTTCGGCGCGCCGTTGTCGCGCCACACGCATGCGGCAGAGCTGAAGCAGAAAGTCCGCGAGTTGGCGCATTCGTCGTGGGAAGAATATGCCGACAACCTGCCGACCATCGGTGCGCACTGGGTGGAAACGTGCTCCAAGTCCGGCAACCCCACTGTCATTCTCGACACGATGGGTGCCCGTCTGCGTGCCAAGTCGGCACTGACGGCGTCCATCATCATGGCGCGTCGTATCAAGCGCATGAGTCCTGAACAGAACATCGGCTTGTTGCTGCCGAGCAGCACGGGCAGCCTGCTCGGCAACATTGCCGTGGCGATGCTTGGCAAGACGGCAGTGAATCTGAATTTCACCGCGAGTGCTGATGCTTTGCTGTCGTCAGTACTGCAAGCCGAGATTCGCACCATTTATACATCGAGCCGTTTTGTTGAACGCTTGCTGAAGCGTGGGGTCGATGTCACGCCGCTGAAAGATCACGCCAAACTGGTGATGCTCGAAGATTTCAAAGCCGGCACCTCCACCGCAGACAAGCTGCTGACACTGGCGGCTTGCTGGTTGCTGCCAACTGCCATGCTGAAATGGCTATACACAAAAGCACACAGCATCCACGAGATTGCCGTCATCCTGTTTTCCAGTGGGAGCGAGGGCATTCCGAAAGGGGTCACGCTGACGCATCGCAATCTGCTGACCAACGTCAAACAGATTACCGAACTGCTCAACATGGGCGACGAAGACGTCATGCTAGCCAACCTGCCGCCCTTCCATGCCTTTGGTCTTACCGTGACGCACTACATGCCGCTGGTTGAACAGGTGCCTGTTGTTTGTCATGCAGATCCGACGGATGTCTACGGTGCGGCACAAGCGATCGCTGCCCATCGTGTTACGGCAATGTTCGGCACTTGCAGCTTCTTCCGCCTCTACAGCCGCAACAGCAAGATCCACCCGTTGATGCTCGAAAGCCTACGCCTGACCATCGCAGGGGCCGAGAAGTTGCAGGATGAAGTACGCAAGGAATTCAAACTGAAGTTCAACAAGGACATTCTGGAAGGTTACGGTGCTACCGAAACCTCACCTGTTGCCGCCGTCAACATGCCGGACCAGATCAGCCCTGATAACTGGCGTGTGC
The DNA here is from genome assembly GCA_040387155.1 of Pseudomonadota bacterium. Classification (GTDB taxonomy): domain Bacteria; phylum Pseudomonadota; class Gammaproteobacteria; order Pseudomonadales; family Pseudohongiellaceae; genus CAILUG01. The sequence continues at coordinate 2,765 of JAZKEH010000606.1, forward strand.
AAGTGGCGGGCAAGATTGGTTCTGTCGGCATGCCGTTGCCTGGCACCACGTTCCGCATTGTTGATCCGCAGACATTTGACACACTGCCCAGCGGTGAAGCCGGCATGATCCTGATCAGCGGTGCGCAGGTGATGCCGGGCTATCTGAAGAATGAAGGCAAGACGAAAGAAGCGCTGCGGGACATGGATGGCAAGCGCTGGTATGTCACTGGCGACAAGGGTTATCTCGATGAGGATGGCTTCCTGTACATCATTGATCGCTATTCGCGCTTTGCGAAAATCAGCGGTGAGATGGTGGGACTTGGCGTTGTTGAAGAGGCGATCAAGACTGCGGTGGATCAGCCGGATTTTGAAGTGGTTGTTGTTAACCTCCCGGATGACAAGAAAGGTGAACGGTTGATTGCCTTGTCGACTCTCGAATTGGACGCGGCTGGCATGCGGGAGAAATTGATTGGCGGTGGGTTGAATGCGCTGGCGTTGCCCGCGCAGTATGTGAAGGTTGATGCGATTCCCAAGCTGGGCTCTGGCAAGACGGATTTTGTTACGGCTCGGCAGTTGGCTATAAGCATGCTGACGCTTGTGGAATCCTGATTTTTCTATTCTGAGTAGTCGCAGGCGGCGCGTTATCTTTCCTGGACCGCTGCGAGCACAAAGCTGCGCTTTGTAGGCGCTTTGCTTCACCCATGGCCTTCGAGGTTCCAGGAAACATATTCCGCCCCCTGCTCCTTCAGAATTACGCGTGTTCTTTTAGTGAGCTGGCGCTTTTTCAAATTGCGGCAGCACTTCGGTTTCCGCGCTAGCTGCCACCATCCATTCCCGCAGCACCAATGACGCGAGAATCGTCTCCACGTAGCGTTGTGCAATTTCACCCAGCGGC
>JAZKEH010000607.1:0-454 GCA_040387155.1 Pseudomonadota bacterium
CCGAACTCACTGTCGCGCTCTTTCACGTTGAGCTGCGTTACCGCGACGATGCCGCCGACTGCCATCAGCAATGTGAGTCCGGCAAACAACTGGAAGAACGTGGCGGCGAACTGCTGGTTGCGCTGGGCGGCGCCGAGCGCGAGTGTGGTGTCCTGAACCTTGAAGTCTGAGGGTGCTCGCGGTAACAAGCGATGCTGCCTGGCCAGCAGGCTGTTCAACTCCGGCTTCACCCACTGCAGTTCGTTGCTCAGCACCACCGGCGTGTCGCTGTCCGTCTTACGGAACTCCGCCACCATGTCGATGATGTCCCACAGGCCGGTGCCATGCTTCAGGGCACGCTCGCAGGCCAGCTGGATCACCGGGCCGTCGGCCATCGGGTCCGAGAAGGGCACGCCCAGCTCGATGATGTCGGCGCCGGCCTTGGCCAGCGCGTGCATCAGGCCGACGGTGACAT
>JAZKEH010000607.1:464-1745 GCA_040387155.1 Pseudomonadota bacterium
GATTCCATTTCCAACATAACGCTGTTGTAGTAATCCACGTTCAGCAGTCGGCGTTGCGCTGTGCTGAGCGGTATGTAGATGCCATCGTCCTGCGAGCCGGCCTGGCCCGTGCCGCGTGCCTGCAGAATGCCGATGACCGTAAAGGGAATGCCACCGATGGCGATCGTGCTACCGACGCGTTCGCTCTCGGCCAGCACCTGTTCCTGCTCTTCGCCGAACAGTGCAGTGGCCACCTGGGCGCCGAGTACCGCCACGGTATCGCTCTGCTCCTCATCCAATGCCTGCAGCAAGCGGCCTTGCGCCACCGCAAACCGCCGCAGTGCAAAGTACGCCGGTTGCGTACCCGTGACAGTGACTGCGGCAACTGCTTCGCGGAACTCGACTTTGCGACTGCCAGAAGCGACCGGTGCCACACGAACCAGTCTTGATCCCGCCACCGCTTCCATGGCCTGCACATCACCGGCGCGCAACGAATCCGCCATCGCGCTGTAGTTGCTGCGGCCAGGCAAGGCTGTGCGCGTTTCCGCAGCAACGGTGACAACGTTGGCGCCGGTATCAGCCAGCAAGGCCTGCAACTGCCCGGTGGCGCCTGCGCGCAATGCATAGACCTGCATCAGCGTTGCAATTGCCACCGCCAGCGCCAGTACCGCCATCAGCGTGCGGCTCTGGTTGAGCGTGCGCGCAAAGCCCCGCAGCAGATAATGCAGTTTGAAACTCATCGCAGCGCAACGACTGGCGATAACGCTGCGGCACGTCTTGCAGGTAACCACGCAGCCAATACACCCGTAAGCGCCGCGCAGCCGAAACTCAACAGCAGCAAATCCGGTGTGGGCAGAAAGGAAGCATCACTGCCCGAGTTGCGAAAGAAGTTGTGGATGTAGCCGAGCACCGCATAGCTCAACGCATTGCCCAGCACGCCACCACTGAGCGCGATCAGCAACGTCTCCAGCAGAAACTGCTGCTCGATATCGCCCTGCTGCGCGCCTACCGCCTTGCGCAGTCCGATCTCGGCTGTGCGTTCCTTCACCTGGATCAGCATCAACGCTGCAATGATCAACAGCGAAATCAGGAAGATGACGCCGACGACAATCGGCAGCAGCAACGTGAACATCTCGGTGATTTGGTTGAACATCGCCTGCCCCGCCGGCGAATCCGCTATCGAGAAGTCATTCGGCTGGCCATTGGCAATCTGGTGGCGTTCGCGCAACAGCGCGGTGATCGGTGCGACCGCATCGCGCGTGCTGGCAGCATCGTTGAAGCGGAAACGCAGCGAGCCCAGCG
>JAZKEH010000608.1:0-4085 GCA_040387155.1 Pseudomonadota bacterium
GTTGCCTTGAATGTGATGCCAAAGTGTTATCCCCGGATTTCGTATGGGCTTTTATATGAAAAAATGCCTTTTTTTCCAATAGCTTGGAGTCGATTTTTAGAGTTTATTCACAGATATTTCGATTTGATTCATTTTTTTGGCACCAATTGTTCGAATTTCGACAGCTTCGCCCTTCATACGGACCCTAAACGGCATTGGATCGTTCCAGATGCTGGAGCAGGCTGACACTGGTTTCACGCAGGCGCTGGGACAGCAGGGTTACCAGTTTGATGAGGATTTTGGCGCCCAGGGCCGGCTCTTCCATGATGATCTTGACCATGCTGTCGCGGCCAAATACCGCAATGGTCGTGGTGTCGATGGCGATACAAGTGGCAAACCGGGGTTCCCCATCGATCATCGACATCTCACCCAGGGTGGAGCCGGGGCCGGCCGAGGTCATGGCCCGCCGTTCGCCGTGGCCGTCGGTTTTGACGATGCTGATGCGCCCCTGCAGGATGAACAGCATGTAGTCGTCAAGGTCGCCTTCGCGAATGATGGTCTGGCCGGGTTCGGCCCGATATACGACCATGAAGCGGGACAGCAGCACGATATCGTCCATCGTGAAGTCGTCAAAGAACTGGGCGTGGCCGAGCATCTTGAGGATCACTTCCACCATCGAGCTGGCTGATCCGAGCGAGACCAATTGGCGCAGCACGTAGTTGGAGTTAAGCGAATTGTCCGTCATGCAAAATGGCCGATCCAATGGGTTCGCCGCAGAATAGCGCTGCCGTGTAGCAGTGTCCATTTTTCGCGTTGCCTGCTACTCCGAAATCAGGGATGCTAGCTGTCGCAATGATCCGGCTCCTGCTGACGCACAGCAGACAAGAACAGCACATGTATCTCGACTATTTTTCGCTGAAGCGTCACCCCTTCCGGATCACGCCCGACCCATCGCTGTTTTTTCATGGCGGTGCTCATGGCAGGGGAGTAGTACTGGATGCGCTGGTGTATGGCATTACCACCGGCGAAGGCATCCTCAAGGTGGTGGGCGAAGTAGGCAGCGGCAAGACGATGCTGTGTCGCATGCTGGAAGAGCGGCTCCCTCCCACTGTTGAAATTGTTTACCTCGCCAACCCGAATCTGAGCGCGCGCGACATCGTGTACGCGGTCGCTTTCGGGCTTAAATTACCGGTAGATGCCAGCACTGATCGTCTTGTTGTCATGCACAAATTGCAGGATTACCTGCTGACGCGGCATGCAGCGGGCGCCAATGTTGTGGTGTTTATCGAAGAAGCGCAGAGCATGCCGCTGGAAACACTGGAAGAAGTCCGGCTGCTCAGCAATCTCGAAACCCATCGCCACAAGTTAATGCAGATTGTGCTGTTCGGTCAGCCTGAGCTTGATCGCAAGCTGGAGAACAAATCGATACGCCAGTTGCGTGAACGTATTACCCACAGCTTCCAGTTGCTACCCCTCAACGAACAGGAAATTCGCGAATACCTGCATTTTCGCCTGCAAGCCGCAGGGTGCCCGTGGCCACAATTGTTCAGTACGAAAGCCGAGCAGATGCTCGCAAAGGCTTCCGCTGGTCTCAGCCGGCGTATCAATATTCTGGCGGACAAGGCGCTGCTGGCGGCTTACGCCGATCCATCGAGCCGGCCCGAGCGGCGTAACAGTGCCGGCGAAGTGCTGCCGATGGTGCTGCCACGTCATGTCAAGATCGCTATCAAGGATAGCGGCTACAGCAATGAAAACGCACAGCTCAAGAACTGGCTGGTCTATGGCGCTTCTGCTGCTGCGTTGCTGGTGGCCGGTATCGGCGTTGGGCTTTGGTTGAGCCCTGGTTCGTCGGAAGGACGCTCCACTGTTGCGGCACAAGTGGCTGCGCCGGTTATCCAGCAACCTGTTGCCCAAACAACATCAGAGCCCGTGCAGCCAATAGCATCGGCACAAACGGTTACTGCGCCAGCCCCATCAACAGCCGGTTTGGTCAATGCATCGACAACATCCAGTGCGACAATTGCCGGGAAAATGTCGGAAAAGCCGGATGTTCCCTCATCCTTGTCAACCAGCCCGCCAGTCACAGCATCGGCACCAACGGATTCTGTTGTATCAGGGGTTGGTGATGGGAATGTTGATGTAGAGGCGGAGTTGCCGAGTGCGCCAGCAGCCGCAGTTACTTCGTATTCACCGTCGGTAGCTGCTTCCATTCCGGAGGGATTGACCGGGCTGGTGGCTGTACGCGCGCACGCGTCAGTGCCGTGGTTGGCGCAGCTCGGGCAACGCTCTGGATACTCAATCCAGATGTATGCAGTTGGTTTGCATGAAGCTGACAAACTGCAGGAATATTTCGAGTTTCTTGAGATGAACGGCATGTTGGAAGAGGTTTACCTCTGCCGTATTTCCGCCAGCGGCAATTTGCAGGCGCAATGGCTGGTACTGCGAGACGCCTTTGCCGGTTATAGTGACGCAGAGAATTACATTCGCCAGTTGCCGCCCTATCTTTCACAATACGGGCCCTACGTGCGTAATGTGAATGGCATCGCCTGTACGAACTAGTTATACCGATTTCATTTTTCCCAAGACAGAAACCGCACCACAAATAAGCCGGTAAAAATCGGCAAAACGTTTTACACAAAATCTGAAAACAAGAGGGGAAACCATGACTCAGATGAAAAAGCTGGCAGTGTTCGCTGTCTGCAGCCTGCTGTCCTGCATGTCGCTGGCACAGACTGCTGACGAACGCCGCGAAAAGATGGGTAGAACCATCATGAAACACCCGGATGGCCACCTTGGCGCACTGGCACCGGAGAATCTCAACAAAGAAAGACCTGCGGCGCCATTCAACCTTACCGGTACCTGGTTCGTGGATTTGAGCGAAGGGTTCGGCAAGTTCCGTTTTGGACCGCCCTATCCGGAATTTATTGGCCAGGCCAAGCTTGATTTCGAAGAAGGTCAACGCGCTGCTGCCGAGCGCCGTCCTTATCGCGATGCGATCGGCCAGTGCTTCCCGGCCGGCATTCCGATGATCATGACCCGTGTGTGGCCGATCGCGATGGTGCAGTTGCCGACGGTCATCTACATGATGTCGAACTTCAACAACAGCTTCCGCCAGATTTTCCTGGATGGACGTGAGTATTCGAATCCCGATGAAATCATCTTCACCTACAACGGTGAATCCATCGGCAAATTCGAGGGCGATACGCTCGTTGTTGACACCCAGTACATCGAAACCTACAACCACTACATTGATGCAGGCATTCCGATTTCCGAGGAATTCCATGTGCAGGAACGTATGCGCATGCTGGAAGACGGCGAAATTCTCGAGATCGAATATGTCATGACTGACCCGGTCAACTGGGTTGGCGAGTGGCGCAATACGAAACAATGGTTGCGGGCAGATACTACCGATATTGGCGAAGTGGAATGCCTGCCGGACCTTAACGACAATTTGCCTAGCACCCAGGCAGGCCAGGATGGGCTGACTCGCTGAGTGTGAGTAGCCGGGTTTCAAAGCTTCGATTAACAGGGGATTACCATGACTGCAACAAGAGTTCTCAATACAGTAAAAACTATAGGTGTCAGCCTGCTTGCCGCTGCCGCGCTTTTGAGTGTGCCAGTGCAAGCCCATCACTCCACATCGGCATTCGATACAACGAAGGTTGTGCGGATTGAAGGCGTTATCAAACAGTTCCGTTGGATCAACCCGCATGCGTCCATCAAGATCGAAGGCGATGTCAGTGAAGGTCCGGACGGCGTCTGGACCATTGAAATGACGGCGCCCAACAGCTTGCTGTTGTCCGGCTGGAAGCGAACAACACTCAAGGAAGGCGACAAGGTGGTGATGTTTGCCAACCCGCTGAAAAATGCGATCACATTGAATGATGGCAGTCAGGGCGCAATCTATATCGGCGTTATCCTGCCCGACGGTTCGACACTCGGACAGACTGACGGCAAAGGCGCCGGTTCAGCCAACTGAGTAGAAATGACAATCTTGCAAAAGCGCGCATAGACGCGCTGCAAGTGAAGGAACAGCATGCCGGCGTGCATGCTGTTCACTACAAGAGGGGGGCTTCATGTTCAAGATGCAATTGCAGCATCCGCGC
>JAZKEH010000609.1:0-2710 GCA_040387155.1 Pseudomonadota bacterium
CCTGCTGTAAAAAGGCACGGCGTTCGAGCGACAGGATATCGTCAATCATTTCGCCTCCGTCTTCACGAGATGCTGTTTGATCTTCGCCAGCTGTTCATCGCTGACTTCACCGCGGCTGATCGGGTACATGACGCCGAAGCCGCTGCGCACAGCAACATCAATGAACTCTGCTTTCAGGTCAGCACGGTTTTCCAGCAAAGCCTGATCACCCTGCAAGCGGCGGCCAAGAATTGTCGTGCCCATGCCACCAGCACGATGGCACATGCCGCACTTCTCGCCAAATAACTCGGCACCGCTGGTCTTTTCCAGATCAACCCAGCTGCTGTCCTGCGCGCTGGCAGTGCCAGCCAGCATCAACGTCAGCAATAGTGACAATCTCATACGGCACCCCCACGACGCGGTGTAGCGCCCCAGATGCCGCTCTTGCCGGGCGCGACGATGCCGTTCGGATCGAGCGCCGTTTTCAGTTTGTCATTCAGGCGCCACAGCGCGCCGTTGTTGAAGTCGTAGGTAGAGGCAATCAAATCCATGTATTCAATATGCGCACGGTACTCGCCATAGCGTTCTACCTCGGCATCAGTCACCAGGGACCGGAAGAACTGGTCAACGCGAGCGACCATGTCCTTGTCATCCTTGTTGTACAGCACCTGGTTGACGTTGGTGATATGACGTTCACCGAGCGCGAACGAGCCGTGGTAGTCCATGCCGAATTCGTTGTAGCGGGCAAAGGTGCGTTCAAATTGCGCCAACGCCTTGTCGCCTGATTGCGGTAGCGCTGGTGAAAAACCGACGTGGGCGCCGCGACCGCCATGCCAGCCTGCGTTCGCCAGCGGGAAAGTGATTGGAATACCGGCAAACGGTTGCTGCTCACGCGGCATGCCGTCCTTCCACAGTCCTCTGCGCATCGGGTACTGCGTGCGCGCAGCAAAGGCGTTCTGCACTACATTGGCAGTGGCCGTCGTGATTTCTTCCGGACCATAGAAACGCAGATTGATGCTCCACCAGCCGAGATTGAAGCGCTGGCGGATCGATGAGATGACATCTTCCGGAATCGCACCAGTACCGTTATACCAATCGGTACGTTTCGTTAGTACGGCGGCGGCACGCAACCAGTTACCAATCGACGGCGACTGCTGGATCAAACCGGAGCGACGCATGGGCGCCAACGTGTCGATGGCCCAGCCCAGGTCTTCCTTCCTGTCGAGCTCCATGTCGAGCGAGACGATGGTTTCCGGTTTTGGCATCAGCCACATGCCCAGCTTGGTGACGATGCCGAAGTTTGATTGCATGAACATCTGGTCCCAGTGCGGACCAAAGCCGTAGGGATGCAAGGTCCACGATTCGGAATTACTCATTGCACCCATGCCTGTGCGCACGAGATCACCGTCGGGCAGCACAACTTCAAGGCCACACACGCGATCACTGTGATCACCATAGGGCGTGTAACCCACACCGCGATCCAGCGCATTGCCAGCCACTGAACCCCAGCTGTTGCCGATGGGCGAAATCCAGTAGGGAATGTTGTTCTGTTCTACATAATCAAACAGGTCATAGAAGCCGACACCGGGTTCCAGCAGTACGGTGCCGTTATCGACATCGAGCTGGATTTTTTTCATGCGCGACAGATCGAGTACAACCGAACCACTGACAACCGGCGCCGCACTGCCGTAACCAAAGTTCTTGCCACGGCTGATCGGCCACAGCGGCACCTTGTGTTCGTTCGCGAGTTTGACGATGGCCTGGACTTCTTCCGCACTGATCGGTGCGACGGCAGCAGCCGCCACGTGCGCATTCACATCGAAACCATAGTGATCCACATAGGTGTCGCGATCCTGGTCGGAGCTGAAGACCCAGGACGTACCGACAACGCCAGCGAACGCGGCAAGCGCGGCATTCAGCGAGGCCTCGGTATGACCGGGCGGGAGGACAAGTTGCATGCGGGGTGCCTCTATTGTTATTGGAGTGGGCCGGCCGATTGTGGAGGAATTGGCAGGCAGTCTCAATGGTGCAAGTCTGAACCAGCAGCCGGGGCTGAACTTGCATTACCATAGCGCCCTGCGCCCCCGGACACCCTCGATCCGGACCCATAAAAGGAGCCTTACCGCATGAGCATCGTCAAAGCTTTGGATTCTGCCGCCGCCGCCCTCAACCGCATCGGTTTGTTGATGAAGCCCGAACCGGAAGCCCCAGTGGTAGCAGCTATCAGCCAGATTGCCGATCTTGCGCCCGACGATGCCACCGCCATTGCCCGCACGCTGCAGCAGGCCAGTGCCTTCAACGCCATGGTGCGCAGCGAAATCGGCGAGATGACAGTAGCGAACCGCTACGAAGCCATCGCATCCGATTTCAACTCGATACGCGACGATGCCAAGAACATGGTGGGCTATGTTGACGACGGTCGCGTTGACTGGAAGGAGAAGGCTTCGCTGATCTGGATGCGTGTGACGCGCGGCAGTATTCCGGATCGCTTTGACTCGATCCGCTCTACCTATCTGAACGTCGCAAAAGATTGCAAAGACCAGATTGAACGCGAAAAAAGCATTCTATTCGCCTACCAGGAATTCCGGTTCGCGTTAAAGGAAAGTGAAGTGGCATCGCAGCGCCTGCTGCACGCCGCCACCAGCAAGCTGGATACCAGCAAGGTCACACTGCAGGCCGCGCAGGATGCTGTCGACAAGGGCGATAGAAGCAAGGGTGAAGAGTTCGCCAA
>JAZKEH010000610.1:0-2622 GCA_040387155.1 Pseudomonadota bacterium
CTGGACGACCTGAAGGCGATCTTCCGGGGCAATCTGCTGAAACGTGATGTGCAGCAGGCCCGAAATGCAGCGCTTCTGGCAGGATTGCTGGCCTAAGCCTCGGTTTTTTGGGTACAATTCCGCCCCCTTCGGGTTGTCCGGCTGGTTTTTTGGCCCGTCGACCCCAATTTACAAAGCAATCCTGTACAGGAATTCCTATGGCTCGCGTAACCGTTGAAGATTGTCTGGAAAAAGTAGAAAACCGTTTTGACCTGGTCATGATCGCCAGCCGTCGCGCCCGTCAGTTGCAGACTGGCGGCAAAGACCCGTTGGTACCTGCCCAGAATGACAAGCCGACCGTGTTGGCCCTGCGCGAAATCGCGGCCGGCAAGATCAGCTACAGCATTCTCGACGAAGTGGAAGTGCGTAAATCGAGCGACGATGAACTGAACGAGTTCGTCCAGGCCGAAGCGCTGCGCAAAGCCCGTCAGGATATTTCGATTGAAGAAGCGATGGATGCCGACCTGATCGACGAGGATGAAGAAGAAGGCGCAGTAAAAGCCAAAGCAACTGCAGACGACGATGAAGAGGCAGAAAAAGGTGAACCGGCTGCTGAAGAAGGCGGAGCCGAAGAAGAGGAATAACCCGCTGCTGGCCTGGCGGGTTTCACAGGAACCCCAATGGAAACCATAGACGCGCTGGCCAGCAAACTTACCTACCTCGAGCCTGCCCAGGTCAATCTGGTCAGGCGAGCGTACTTCTACGCTGCCGAAGCCCACGACGGGCAGACCCGCCGCACCGGCGAACCCTACGTAACCCATCCCCTCGCCGTTGCCGGCATCCTGCAAGAGATGCACATGGACCATCAGAGCCTGATGGCCGCCATGCTGCACGACACCATTGAAGACACCGGCATCACCCGCGAAGCGATTGCGCGCCAGTTTGGCGAAGCAGTGGCCAACCTGGTGGATGGGGTCAGCAAACTGAACAAACTGAATTTCAGCTCGCAGGCGGAAGTGCAGGCGGAAAACTTCCAGAAGATGGCGCTGGCCATGGCGAAGGACATCCGCGTCATTCTGGTGAAGCTGGCCGACCGTCTGCACAACATGCGCACGCTCGAAGTCCTGAGCAATGAAAAGCGCAGCCGCATCGCCCGCGAAACCATCGATATCTACGCACCCATCGCCAACCGGCTTGGCATGCACAATATTCGCGTGGAGTTTGAAGAGCTGAGTTTCACGATGCTGTATCCGATGCGCGCACCGCGCATTGAAGCGGCAGTAAAGAATGCCAGTGGGCATCGCAAGGAGTTGGTGACGCAGATCCAGGCGGCTCTGGTCGCTTGTTTGAAGCGCGAGACGCTGCCCGGCCGCGTGATCGGTCGTGAGAAGCATCTGTTCAGCATCTATCAGAAGATGAAGCAGAAGAAGCGTTCCTTCCGTGAGATCACAGACGTGTTCGCGTTCCGCATCGTTACTGATCAGGTCGACACCTGTTATCGCGTGCTGGGCGCTGTGCACAACCTCTACAAGCCTGTGCCCGGCAAGTTCAAGGACTACATCGCGATTCCGAAAGTGAATGGCTACCAGTCATTGCACACCACGCTGTTCGGAATGCATGGCGTGCCGATTGAAATCCAGATTCGTACCGAAGAGATGGATGCGATGGCCAGCAACGGTATTGCGGCGCATTGGCTCTACAAGTCATCCAACGATAAACCGAACCAGAGCCACATCCGCGCACGTCAGTGGGTGTTGGACTTGCTCGAGATGCAGAAGAACGCCGGCAACTCGCTGGAGTTTATCGAGCACGTCAAAACCGATTTGTTCCCCGACGAGATTTACGTGTTCACGCCGAAGGGCAAGATCATGGAATTACCAGCCGGTTCAACGCCGGTGGATTTTGCCTATGCTGTGCATACCGATGTAGGCAACGCCTGCGTCGCGTGTCGTATCAATCGTAAGCTTGCGCCATTGAGTGAGCCACTGCAGAGCGGTCAAACGGTGGAGATCATTGCGTCAGGCACCCAGCCGAATCCCTCATGGTTAAGCTTCGTGGTGACAGGCAAGGCCCGCAGCAACATTCGTCACTTCCTGAAAAACCAGCGTCGTTCCGAAGCAATTGCACTGGGTCGTCGTCTGCTAAACAAGACGCTGTCGAGCTATGGCTTTCACTTGGCCAATATTCCAAAAGAAAAAATTGGTGGCCTGCTGGAGGAAACCAATTTCGAAGTGCTGGATGATTTGCTGGAAGACATTGGTCTTGGCAATCGCATGGCCTTCATCGTGGCACGTCGTCTGATTCCCAATGAGAACGGCAGCACGGCATTGATTGATGCATCAAGCAATGACAGTGCGCTGTCCATTCGTGGTTCGGAAGGCTTGTTGATGACCTTCTCCAAGTGCTGTCACCCGATTCCCGGCGACCCCATCGTCGGCTATGTCAGCGCTGGTCGCGGCATGATTGTGCATACCGACAATTGCAAGAACGTTGCCGATGTACGCAGCGATCCAAAAAAGTTTGTCTCACTCCGCTGGGATCCCGCTGTACAGGGCGAATTCACTGTTGAGTTGCGAGTTGAAGTGGAGCACCAGCGCGGCATCATCGCGACGCTGGCCAATACAATTACCAGCAGCGAAGCCA
>JAZKEH010000611.1:0-5524 GCA_040387155.1 Pseudomonadota bacterium
GGGGTCGGCGGCGAGTCCGGTATTCAGGTAGGCAAAGAAGGCGACCTTGTCGGCGGTACTGGCGGTTTGGTAGACGCGAATGATTTCTTCGGCAATGGCAATCGAGGCCGCTTCGCCTTGCAACCCCAGCAGGCTTTGGCACAGACTCTGGATGCTGGCGGTAAAGTCCTGTGGCAGTTTGGGTTTGAACAGTTCCAGTGTTTCGAGTCCAAAACTGGACAGCTTCTGCAACAGGTTTTTCAGGGTGCCGGTATTCATGCGGATGCTCCTTTTTCTGCTCCCTTGTTGGCGCCGTTATAGCATAAGACAAAATTCAGCTTCGGGATTCTTTTCATGTTGTTTGCCTTGCCTTTGCCGCCCCCATCGGTGGTTTCAATCACCGACAGCGCGTCGGTGTTTCCCGTCAATCGCATCTATTGCGTTGGCAAGAACTATGCAGCCCATATTCGCGAAATGGGATCCGAACCAACCCGCGATGCGGTATGTTTTTTCCTGAAGCCGGCGGACGCGGTTGTCACCACTGGTGAAATGCCCTATCCCCCGGGCACCCGCAACCTGCACTACGAAGGTGAGCTTGTCATTGCAATCGGCAAAGGCGGTCGTGACATCACGCCAGCGACAGCGTTGCAGCATGTGTTTGGCTATGCGCTCGGGCTCGACATGACACGGCGTGATCTGCAAACCGCGGCCAGTCGCATCGGCCACCCGTGGGATACCGGCAAGGCCTTTGACTGTTCAGCGCCGATTTCCGCCATCACGCCAGTGGCAACGTGTGGCTACTTGGATAAAGGTTCGATAAAGCTGTGGGTCAATGGCGACTTGCGGCAGGACGCCGACCTCAGCGACCTGATCTGGAAGAACCACGAAATAATCAGCGAGCTGTCGAAACTCTACACGCTCAAACCCGGTGATCTTATTTTCACTGGCACGCCCGCTGGCGTCGGCCCCGTCGTGGCAGGTGATCGCATGGTGCTCGCCATTGAAGGTCTCGGAAAGCTCGACGTCACACTGACTGCAGCGTGATGATAATCCTGTGAGTCTGCGCACCCGTCTTGTGTTGATCAGCAGCATGCTCATGCTGGTGGGCATGCTATTGGGTATTGCCTTCCAGGTGGTGGAAGCACGCGAGCGTGTCAGCGATGAATTGCAGGCGGCCAGCGAACTGGCCTGGGAACTGGTCGACGCGATGATGCCGCAGGCAACGGTTTTGACGCCTGACGAGCAGCAGGCGTTGCTTGCCCGCTTGCAGCGCATTGCAGCGGTGCGTCATCTCGATATCCGGTTGAGCGGCGCGGCGGACGAAACCAATACAGCTTCGCTGCCCATTGCCGCCTCGGCACCTGTGTGGTTTACGCGCCTGGTGCGGGTGTCCGAAGTGGAGCGCCGACGACCCCTGACTGAAGATGGCGCTGTATCCATTGTGATCCGCAGCAATGCCGCCGCCGAGATTGGTGAAGTCTGGCAGGAGAGCCGCAGCTTTCTCGGCATGTTGTTGTTACTGCTGTTTGCCATCAATGCCTTTCTCTATTACACGATAGGTCGTTGGTTGGCGCCGGTGCGCCAGATTGTTGCCAGCCTCGAACATGCGGAGCAGGGTGATTTCAGCAGCCAGGTGCAACTCGTCAGTCTGCCGGAGTTGCGTGTCATCAGTGAAAAACTGAACCATCTGATTGGCAGCCTGCGTAGCAGCAAGGCAGAGAACGCGCGCTTGTCGCGGCTGTCATTGCAGATCCAGGAAGAAGAACGTCGCAGTCTTGCGATGGAACTGCACGATGAAATGGGACAGGCCTTGAGTGCAATCAAGGCCATTGCCTGGTCCTTGCAGCAACAAGTGAGTGGACAGCACAATTCGCTGGAACGCGGCGCCGAAAAAATCGGCAATATCGCCAGCGGCATGAGCACGCGTGTGCGTACCCTGCTAAGCCGCTTGCGGCCGGACAATCTTGACGAGCTCGGCCTGTTGCCAGCGCTGGATTTCATGGTGGCGGCGTGGAATGAAAACCATCCGGGCTGTCATTGTTCACTGAGCAGCGACAGCAGCTTCGCCGTGCTACGCGATCCCCAGCGCATGCACGTCTATCGCATCCTGCAGGAAGCCTTGACCAATGTGGCGCGGCATTCGGATGCGACGCAGGTGCATCTGGTATTGCAGGGTGCACATGACAAAATGCTGATCTGGATCAGCGACAATGGGTGCGGGTTCAACGAGCATCAGCATCAGCCCGGCATGGGGCTGGCTGGCATCCGCGAACGCAGTCAGGCACTGGGTGGCCAGCTGTCCCTGGTTGCACGGCCCGGTGCCGGCGTACAGATACGGATCAGTTTTGCGAAACCTCCGTTGGCTGATCCTGGGATATACGATGAAGCTTTGCAGGAAAAAGTGATGAATGAAGCCTTGCAGGAAGAGATGAAGAAGGGAAGTGTCGATGTCTGATTCCACAATCAAGATAATGCTGGTTGATGACCATGCGGTTGCACGCGCCGGCTATCGTTTCATGCTGGACTACGTTGATGGTCTCAGCGTGATTGCAGAAGCTGGCAGTGGCGAAGAAGCACTCAGGATGTATCCGGCAATGCTCCCCGATGTCGTCATTCTCGATCTGACGATGCCTGGATTGGGCGGCCGTGAAACACTGATACGCATGAAGTCGCAATGGCCTGAATGCCGCATCCTGATCTGCACGATGCATGAAACCGCAGCGCTCGTGGATCACGCAATGAAGGCAGGCGCCGATGGCTACATCAGCAAGAACAGTTCGCCGGAAGTGCTGGTGACAGCAGTAAGGCGAATTGCGCAGGGCCACAAGTACATTGACGCTGAGCTGGCACAGAGTGTTGTCACCAGCGGCAATCGCACGGCCAATGTGGGAATTGAGGCGCTATCGCCGCGCGAATTCCAGGTGTTGTGTCTGTTTGCCGAGGCGCTGACGGTGGACGAGATTGCAGCGAAGTTGACTTTGAGTAGCAAAACCGTTGCCAACAACCTCACGGTCATCAAGGAGAAATTGCAGGTGGGCTCAACGGCTGAATTGATTCGCCTTGCCATCAGTACCGGCCTCGCCTCCGTCTAGCATTTCAGGAATTTTTCCCGTTATTTGCAGAATGTTTCCCTATAGAGCAGACAGGGGAGGCTTTATCATGCGTAGCGAATACCTCTTTAAAGCGCTGCTCCATGAATTCCCGTTCTGTTTTGTCTCTGGCCATTCGTCTTGCGTTGGGTGTAGCGCCACTTGCACTCACTGCGCCGTTTGCGCTGGGCCAGAATCCGGAGATTGAAGTCATTGTAGTTACGCCAGTGCCCGGCCAGAACATTGCAAAAATGCAAGTGGCGGCCAACGTGCAAACTGCGACCAGCCTCGAGCTCGACGGCAGTCACGCTGTCAATCTCACCGCCTACATGAATCGCCGACTCGGTAGCGTTAACGTCAATGACGTACAGAACAATCCTTTCCAGCCTGACGTAAATTTCCGCGGCTTCACCGCATCGCCGTTACTCGGTACTGCGCAAGGTATGTCGGTGTATCTGGACGGCATGCGTCTGAACCAGCCGTTCGGTGATGTTGTGAGCTGGGATTTGATACCGCGCAGTGCGATCTCTTCACTGGCGCTGATGCCGGGCTCCAATCCGCTGTTCGGCCTCAACACACTGGGTGGTGCACTCAACGTGCAAACCAAGGACGGCTTCAATAGTGCAGGTACGTCCGTGCAGGCGCTGGGAGGCGCATATCAGCGCAAAGCAGTTGAATTTGAACATGGCGGCAACAACAGCAACGGTATGCACTGGTACGTTACCGGCAATCGTTTCAGTGAAGACGGTTGGCGCGTTAATTCATCCAGTGAAGTGCGCCAGGTATTCGCCAAAGTGGGCAAACGCACTGAGCAGGATGATGTGAATTTAAGCCTGACTTTTGCTGACAATGATCTTTACGGCAATGGCTTGCAGGAAATGCGCATGCTCGTGGGTGATCGCAGCAGCGTTTATACGATGCCCGACGTCACCAGCAATCGCGGTGTGGTGGCGAATCTGGCGGCAACCCATGAAATCACCAGCACCTGGACCGGCGCCGGCAACGTCTACTATCGCAAACTCGATACCGGCACGTTAAACGGTGACATCAATGACGATGCCCTTGACCAGGTGCTGTACCAGCCAAGTGCGGCAGAACGGGCCGCACTGACTGCGGCAGGCTA
This sequence comes from Pseudomonadota bacterium, assembly GCA_040387155.1. Classification (GTDB taxonomy): domain Bacteria; phylum Pseudomonadota; class Gammaproteobacteria; order Pseudomonadales; family Pseudohongiellaceae; genus CAILUG01. The sequence continues at coordinate 4,192 of JAZKEH010000611.1, forward strand.
TACCGGCTTTCCGGTCGCTGGCGAAACTCCAGCCAACACGCCGTTCCCGAAATGGCGCTGCATCGGCCAGTCGTTGCTCAATGACGAACCGGGCGAGAAGTGCAATGGGATGATCAACACGAGCGACACCTCACAGCGTAACTTCGGCTTCAACCTGCAGATGGCGTCGGAAGATGAGCTGGCGGGGAAGCCAAATCTGTTCGTAGTGGGTACCACCGTCGACATGAGCAGTGTTGATTTCCTGCAAGGTACTGAATTGGGTTACCTGAATGCCGATCGCAGTATCACCGGCACGGGCGCCATTGCTGATGGTGAACAGGCTGGCGATGTTGACGGCGAGCCCTTTGACAATCGTGTCGATCTTGCTGCCGACACCGAAACCTGGAGTGTGTTCGTCACTGACACGCTCGCTTTTAGCGATGCAACCCATCTGACTCTATCGGGTCGCTACAACATCACGATGGTGGAGAACCGCGATGCGATCAATCCCGGCGGTGGCACCGGCTCGCTCGACGGCGATCATGAATTCAAGCGGTTCAATCCGGCAATCGGACTCACTCATCAGTTGAACGACATCCTTACCGCCTATGCGGGTATCAATCAGGGCAGCAGGGCGCCATCCGCCATTGAGCTGGGCTGTGCCGATCCCGAGAGCCCCTGCAAATTGCCCAATGCCATGGCCGGTGATCCGCCGTTGAAGCAGGTGGTGGCAACCACGGCCGAAATAGGCCTGCGCAGCAATGGCGATATAAGCTGGAACCTCGGTCTGTATCGGACGGACAGCGAGGATGACATTCTTTTTGTGGCGGATGATGCTGCAGGGTTCGGCTACTTCCGCAACTTCGGTGAGACTCGCCGGCAAGGGCTTGAAGCCGGCTTCAGCTTGCCACTGGCAGGCATGACGCTTGGCGCGAATTACACGCTGATAGATGCAACCTACCGTAGCGCAGAGGTGTTGGGCGGCGGTTCCAATAGCAGCAACGAGGAAGCGGAAGAGGGCTTCCCCGGTGTTGAAGGCGAGATAGCAATCCGGTCGGGCAATCGTCTGCCCCTGATTCCGCGGCAGATGCTCAAGCTGTTTGCCGAACTCCCCCTTGGCAGCAACTTCGCGATCAATGCGGATGTCAGCATTAGCGAGGGCTCCTACGCACGGGGCAATGAGAACAATCAGCATGAGCAGGATGGAACCTATTACCTCGGCCCTGGCCGCACCAGTGGCTATGCCGTGCTGAACCTGGGCGCCGATTGGACGCCAATCGCCCAGCTGAATGTGTTCCTGCAGATGAATAACGTGTTTGACCGTCAATACAACACGGCTGCGCAGCTCGGGGCC
>JAZKEH010000612.1:0-2247 GCA_040387155.1 Pseudomonadota bacterium
CGGACAGATGGCCCGGTTAACGGCGACTTGCGATGCCGGCTATTTCCGAAAAGCGGCGCTTGATCAAGAGTTGTTCTTCAGCCTCTATCTGGCCAAGAATGCCGGCTTTGAGTTCACTGCTCGACGGCATATCCCCGACCCACGCGCCTAGCAGGATGTCGAAAAATCCAACGCCGTATATAACTCCTACCTCGATCTGGTTGATCATTACCACTGTCTGGCCGACCGACGCGAGATACTCGAATGCAACCTGGTCACCGCGCTGCAGAGTACCCTTCAGCATTTTGCTGAACTTCTGGATCTGGCTTGACTGCAAGCCCCTCTCCTCCTTGCTGCTGCAAAGCGTGATTGCATCCAGCCAAAGCTGCGTGAATCTGCGTGCCGACAGGCTATCGGCGACAATTCGCATCTCCATGCGTTTTGAAGAACCCGCCCGGATGTTGCTTTCGAGCTGGGGTATATACAGCGCGCCCATGTAGATGTCTTCGCCGAGATCGGCATATTCACCGATGCCAAATAAACTCATGCGGGTACCACCCACCAAAGGCTGCGGAAGCGAATATTGCGCAGTGGCGCTGCCCGTGAAGGCAATCAGCACCAGGAGGACACAGGAGATATTTTTCATCACAGCCGCCGAACCGATATTGGTAATGTTTCTGGAACGCAAGGCTCTATTCGCGATTGATCTGCTTGCGGCGATCTGATTGCCGATCGCGCAGTGAATGGAGGCTTCCAATTTGAGAATTGCCATTTAAGAAACAATGGCAATGAGTTGCCAATGATTTCTGGCTGACTTGTGACGGACTTCGCACTTGACGATATGAGAGTGTAAATTTCGTCGCGCCGTGGAGATCTGTGATGCTACGGCGCCATCAAAAATGTAATTCCAATGACGCAAAAAAGCGGGTTTCCGCCAGTATCTACAAAAATTCCTGGAATCCCCAGCCAGGGTTATGCCAGCCCTAGGCAGGTCGTGCGGCTCCTAATATCAGGGCGCCCGACATGAGAAGTTTGCGGCCTCATCGATGCTGCCCCGGCCACTGTAGCGTGCGACTTGTGGATACGGACATAGCGGACGCGAGCGAGTGATCTGGCCATCGACAGTTTTCGTGGCGGTCAACAAGGCGGGAGCCTTGCCTGCCTCGACCCAATCGATCACAGCAGTCACGGCGTCAATCTGATCGGGGCCGACCCCACCTGCACAATGGGTCATGCCAGGAATCATGAAGAGGCGCATGAAGTCAGTTCCATCTGGACCATTGGCCGCCACCGCCTGCTCGTAATAATTCACTCCCATCAGCGGTTGCAGGACCTGGTCCGCCCAGCCATAAGTGATGAGCAGTTTGCCACCACGTGTGCGGAACTCGCGCAGGTTTATATCAGACGCATCGGCAAGACGGCTCCAGCGATCGAGCAGTTCGGGATCGTTATCGAAGTCAAATGTGTTGTAGTCCCAATCGGGCCGCGGCGGCTGGAATGCAAGGTAGCGCATCGTACCTTCTGCAAGATTGAAGTCGGCCGGTTTAACATCCGGGGCTGTCGGCACTATCAACCCGATCCAGCTGCTGGCAAGGCCATTGGGTCCCTGGACGAGAGCCTCGCTGCCTGGCATGAAACCCGGAAAGATCTGACGGCCCTGACTGTCGCGAGGTCCTTCATAGACTTTCTGTACGGCCGTCGCCTGGGCTTCCGTGAGGCAACTGTCGCTGTCCTCGCCAGCGGCGCAGATTGGTACGTGGGTGGCTGCATCAAAAGCACATACGCGCGGATCATCAATAATTCCGTCTTCCAGGCCATCCACGGCGTCGCATTTTTGCATCACACTTTCCGCAAGGACCGCGAGTTTCCCCGGGGTTAATGCCGCACCGGCCAGCGCACGCTGATTCCACAGCGCGCCAATCGTGAAACCTGTCTGGCTGACCCACGGTGCATTGGCGATGATGCCATCGAAGTCCTCAGGGTAACGCTGCGCTTCCAGCAAACCCTGGCGACCACCGTTGGAACATGAATTCCAGTATGAGTGCTGCACCGGCTGGCCATAAAAAGCATTCGCAATTGTCTTTGCAGTGACGGCTGTCACGTGTACGGCCCGATACGCATAATCAATGGCTTTCTGCGGATTGCTCACTACGAAACTTGCGCCGGGTTCCGTGGCAGCATCGTGGCCGGTATCGGTACTCGCCATCACGAAATGCGCGGAAAGAGCCTGGTTCCGCGTCAGGTCATTGGCGGGACTATTGGGCTGCT
>JAZKEH010000612.1:2257-2499 GCA_040387155.1 Pseudomonadota bacterium
GGCCGGCATGACCGCCGTTGCCAATCATGTAGAACCTGCCGTTCCATGTCATTGGCAGGTTGACCTGAAAAGTAATCTCGGGATCGATAGTGCCATCGACGCGGCAATAAGCCGGCACATCTCCGGATGCCGGCATAACCTCGGCAGTAATCCGTATCACCTCCCTCAGATCCAGCTGTGCAATGGCACTGCATTCCTGCGCTGGTGCCAGCGAGCCGTCAGCATATTTCGTCAGCGACAGA
>JAZKEH010000613.1:0-3802 GCA_040387155.1 Pseudomonadota bacterium
GTCTGTACAGAGAGGCTGAAAGAGATGTGAGAAGAAGAGAAGAAGAGTGAGGAGCTTTCTAACCTTCTTTCCTATGTCTATCTCGATGATGATGAAAACAATTCATTGGGCGACAACTCACCCAGCGCAGATTTTGGCGCGGCGATGGGCGTCCTGGTCACCGACCTGACAACAAAGCGGCACCACGAGAAATTGAGTGCTGCCCTGCACGAACGCAAACTCGCGCAGGAACAGCAAGAGAAGGAGTTGCGCGATACCAAGCTGCTGCAGGACATCAGTGCACAGCTTATCCAGCCCCAGGACGCGGATGCTCTCTATCGCCAGATTCTCGAAGCCGGCGTCAAGCTGATGCATGCGGAGAAAGGCACTTTGCAATTGTTTGCGCCAGCAACTGCGGAACTGCAGCTGATTGCCAGTTACGGCATCGATCCCGAATTGCATAACGCCTTCAGGATAGTTACTTCTGAATCCGGCACCTCGTGCGCCCAGGCGTTGATGAGCGGCAAGCGCTCGATTATCACGGACTTTTCAGCGTCGGAGTATCGCGGCTCGGCAGCCGCCGCTGCCCATATCGCAGCAGGTGTGATGGCAGCACAAACCACGCCGCTGATGACGCGCGAAGGTGTATTGCTTGGCATGATGTCGACCCACTGGGGCAAGTCCTGGCAGCCCGACGAACGCGCGCTACGCATGACCGACATTCTGGCGCGCCAAACCGCCGACCTTATCGAGCGCATGCAGGCGGAAGAATCCCTCAGGCAGAGCGAAGCGCGTCTCGAAATGGAATTGGCTGATACCAAGCTGCTGCAAAGTGTCAGCGCGCAGATCATCCACGAAGAGAATATCGACACGCTGTACCAGAAGCTGGTCGATGCTGCCGTTGCGGTGATGCAGTCGGATTTCGGCAGCCTGCAGATGTACTACCCTGAACGTGGCGAACTGCGCCTGCTGGCTGCCTCTGGTCTCAACCAGGCAGCGAAGGATTTCTGGGAATGGGTGCGCGCTGACAACGGTTCTACCTGTTCGGTGGCCATGCGCACCGGCCAACGCTTTATCTGTTCCGATCTGCACAGTTCCGACTACGTGAAAGGGACGCCGGATCACGCCATGTTCGTTGCCGGCGGCGTGCGTGCAGCGCAGTCGACACCATTGTATTCGCGCAGCGGCAAACTGCTGGGCATGATCTCCACGCACTGGTTGCGTCACCACACGCCTTCTGATCGCGACCTGCGTCTGCTGGACATTCTGGCGCGCCAGGCCGCTGACCTCATCGAGCGCAAAGTCGCAGAAGAAGCACTCCAGCAAACCAAGGTTGCCCTCACTGAAGCTGATCGTCGCAAGGATGAGTTCCTTGCCACGCTGGCGCACGAGTTGCGCAATCCGCTCGCGCCAATACGCAATGGCCTGCATCTGCTGCGTGCCTCGTTGCCGCGCAACAAGATGGAAGAACTCCGCGACATGATGGACAGGCAGGTAACGCATCTTGTGCGCCTGATCGATGACCTGCTTGATGTGTCGCGCGTCAGTCAGGGCAAGATCGATTTGCGTCGGCAGCGCATCACGCTGCAGCAGGCCGTGCAGGCCGCCGCTGAAGCCAGTCGCCCGCTTATTGAAGGCAGTCGACACACCCTGTTGCTCAATTTGCCGGAACAACCGCTGTGGCTGGATGCTGACCTGACCCGCCTGGCCCAGGTCGTTGGCAACCTGCTGAACAATGCGGCCAAGTACACGCCGGAAGGTGGCCACATTGCCGTGTCGGTCCGCAAGAAGGGCAAGTACGCGGTGTTGTCAGTGGCCGACAACGGTGTGGGTATTCCCACTGACATGTTGCCGAAGGTGTTCGATCTCTTTACGCAGATTGGCAACAATCTCGAGCGCTCCCAGGGCGGTCTTGGTATCGGGCTTGCACTCGTCAAGCAACTGGTTGAAATGCACGAAGGCCACATCGACGCCAAGAGTGCCGGTATGGATCAGGGCAGTACCTTTACGGTTCGCTTGCCGCTGGCATCGGTTGGCGAGACTGGTCGCAGTACCAGCGACAGTGTAGACGTGCCGGATGTCGCGCCTCCCGTTGCATTGCGCGTGCTGGTGGTGGACGACAATATTCCCGCCGCGCAAACCACCGGCTGGATGCTGGAATCACTCGGGCATGAAGCCGAGCTGGCCTATGGCGCAGCCGACGCGTTGACCACAGCCCGCGCCTTCCGCCCTGAAGCCATTCTGCTGGATATCGGTCTCCCCGGCATGAACGGCTACGACTTGTGCCGACAGCTGCGCAAGGAACCCTTGTTCAAGGAAATCCTGATCATTGCGCAGACCGGCTGGGGCCAGGAGCGTGATCGCCAGCTGGCGAAGGAAGCCGGCTTTGACCATCACCTGGTGAAGCCGGTGAATTTTGAAACAGTCACTGAGCTGTTGGCAAAGTGGGGTTCAGCCCAGGCAGCGCGCTCGGTGGGCGGAGTGGTTCCCGGAGTCGAGTCCACCGGCCTGAGCCAAATCAACGACACCGGCTTGCCCTCGTCGTAGTCCGGTTGTGTTATTGCGGTTCGCTACTGCTGCTCACGTTTCGCGGTGACAGGTAGCGTTGCCGCTTCGCTGCCTTCAACAACTGCAGATCGGTCAGACACAAGCCATCGATACAGTCGGTGAAGTCGGGATCGATGCTGAAGGCCAGCGTCTGGAAGCCGCCATCTTCAAACAACGCCGCATACTGACGAAACAGCACGGGAATGCGCAGATCAGCCGCAGCGAAAGCGTCCTGCAGTAGCGTGAATCCAGTCGTTTGATCAATTCCCTCGTACTTCGCCTGCAAACGTTCACTGTTGCTGAGGCGTGGTACAAACGGATTCAGTGTGGTCACCATCGGCTGCTGCGCCGGATAGTACTTGCTGTAAAAGAACACCAGTTCCTCTGCCAGCTCGCGTGGGTAGTCGGCACTCATCGACACCGGCCCGAACAGGTAGCGGATGTCTGGCCGGGTGGCGAGATAGGCACCAAGCCCTTGCCATAGATAGTCGAGACTCGCCTTGCCCCAGTACTTGGGTTGCACAAAGCTGCGACCGAGTTCGAGGCCGTTCTCGATGTAGTGCAGGAAGTCTGGCTGATAGCGGTAGAGCGAACTCGTATACAGCCCTTGTTGGCCGAGATTTTTCAGAATCGCGGCACCTTCACCCAATCGGTACGCACCGGCAATTTCGAGGGCTTCCTTGTCCCACACCACCAGATGACGGTAGTGGCGATCGTAGTGATCGAGATCGCGGCGCTTGCCGGTGCCTTCGCCAACACGCCGGAAGGCCAGTTCGCGCAGACGACCAATTTCGCGGATGACGGCAGAGTCAGCCGACCAGTCGCACAGGATGATGGCGTTGTTGTCGCGCGTAAGGCCAAGCAACTTTCCCTGTTTCAACTCCTGCTGCAACAGCTGGCGGCTCTCCGGATGGGCAATGGCGCGTTCGGTTTCAAAGGCGCCGCGCGTGGGCTTCTCCAGTTTGTACAGATGCTTGCGCAGGCGTTGTACCAGCGCACGATCCTGTACTTCATCCGAATGGAGTTTTTTCGCCGGGATCATTTCACCGACACGGAAACCAATGGTGTTGGACTTGTGCTTGAACAGTTCATCCGACAACAGCATGGTGCTGATTGGCTTGTAGAGCATGGAGGCGCAGTAGAACAGCAATGAGTTGCGCGCCTTCACCAGGATAGGCAACAGCGGTGCTTTGGCCTTGCGGGCAAAGTGCAGGAAGCCGGGGCGCCAGAACGGATCACTCACGCCAAGCGGACTGGCGCGCGAGACTTCACCGGC
>JAZKEH010000614.1:0-4293 GCA_040387155.1 Pseudomonadota bacterium
GGCGTATTCTGTGGTTCCGGCGGTGTTGAGCCTCAGTCCGAAACCAACTGGCGCTATGCCAACGATTCCAAAGTTGCCCGTTTGATTTTCGTTAACAAACTGGACCGTATTGGCGCCGACTTCCTGAAAGTTACTGCACAGATCAAGAAGGTTCTGGGCGCAACTCCGTTGATCATGACGCTGCCAATCGGCTTCGAAGACACCTTCGTTGGCGTGATCGATGTATTGGCGCGTAAATGCTACATCTGGGACGAAACCGGCCAGCCAGAAAACTACAACGTTACCGACGTGCCTGCCGACATGGTTGATGAAGTCGAGCTGTACCGTAACCAGTTGATCGAGACTGCCGTCGAAGTTGATGACGAAGTGTTGATGAAATTCCTGGAAGGCGAAGAAATTTCCGAAGCCGAAATCAAGCGTTGTATCCGCAAGGGCACACGCGAGCTGCATTATTTCCCGACCTACTGTGGTTCAGCATTCAAGAACAAGGGTATGCAGCTGTTGCTGGATGCGGTTGTCGAGTATTTGCCGGCTCCAAACGAAGTGAATCCGCAGCCATTGACCGACGCCGAAGGCAAGCCCAACGGCAAATTCGCCATTGTGTCGCCGGATGAGCCATTCCGTGCGCTGGCATTCAAAATCATGGATGACCGTTTCGGCGCGCTGACTTTCTGCCGTATCTACTCCGGTCAATTGAACAAGGGCGACACCATCCTTAACTCATTCACCGGCAAGACCGAGCGTGTTGGCCGCATGGTTGAGATGCAGGCGGCTGATCGTTTTGAATTGAGCCATGCTGAAGCGGGCGACATCATCGCCATCGTCGGCATGAAGAACAACGTGCAAACCGGTCATACGCTGTGCGATCCGGACAACGAATGTACGCTGGAAGCCATGGTGTTCCCGCAGCCGGTTATCTCGATTGCCGTGCAGCCAAAAGACAAAGGCTCAACGGAAAAAATGGGTATCGCGATCGGCAAGATGATTGCGGAAGATCCGACTTTCCGCGTTGAAACCGACCCAGATTCAGGCGAAGTGATTCTGAAAGGCATGGGTGAATTGCATCTGGATATCAAGGTTGACATTCTGAAGCGTACCTACGGCGTGGAATTGATCGTGGGCCAGCCACAGGTGGCTTACCGCGAAACCATCACCCGCGAAGTTGAAGACAGCTACACCCACAAGAAACAGTCCGGTGGTTCGGGTCAGTACGGCAAGATTGATTACAAGATCCGCCCGGGCGAACTCAACTCCGGCTTCACATTCATCAGCTCAATCGTCGGCGGGAGTGTTCCCAAGGAGTTCCATCCAGCCGTTGAGAAGGGCTTCAGACTGATGATGGACACAGGACCTCTGGCAGGCTTCCCGGTATTGGACGTGGAAGTCGATCTGATCGACGGCGCGTACCACGCCGTTGACTCCTCGGCCATCGCGTTTGAAATCGCTGCCAAAGCTGCCTTCCGTCAATCGATGCCGAAAGCCGGCCCGCAATTGCTGGAACCGATCATGAAAGTGGACGTGTTCAGCCCGGACGACAACGTTGGTGATGTCATCGGCGACTTGAACCGTCGTCGCGGCATGATCCTGGACCAGGAGCGCGGCCTCACCGGCGTGCGCATCAAGGCCAACGTACCGCTGGCTGACATGTTTGGTTACATCAGTACCTTGCGTACGATGACCTCGGGTCGTGGTCAGTTCTCGATGGAGTTCGCGCACTACGCTCCATGTCCGAACAACGTCTCGGAAACGGTTATCGCCAAAGAGAAGGCCAAGAAAGAAGCTGCCAAAAAGTAAACCGCGCTAGCGCGCTGTTACAAAGCCCCGCCCGTGAAAACTGGCGGGGCTTTTTTATGCGCGCCTGACGCCGGAAAGGTAAATTTTGCGTGGACAACGACAGGGTGTTCTCCCTAAAATGCGCGCTCAGTATGAAAGACACTGAGAGCACAACCCACAGCGGCAGAATCACCCAAAAAGCGGAATGAGCTTAGAGCATTCCGCTTTTTTTTAAGCCCGAAAAAGTGCCTTGGCTGCAGATTGCTGCGCCGGACACCAGGTTGGCCCCAGTAGTCCTTCAACTCCTTGTTACCCTTTGACGCTCTTATGACCTTCCGCCCCTGCGCGGCGGTCGCTTGCAGCTCAAAGAATGGGTTCAGGGGTTAACTGATTCGTTTTCTGTTCGCTGTTTTTGATGCTGTATTGATAAAGAGGATCTGAACTTGGCAACCGCTTCCCACACTCCCGCCCTGCTGGTTCTCGCCGATGGATCCACCTTTGTAGGCAAGGCGCTGGGTGCCAGCGGACTTACCACGGGTGAAGTCGTGTTCAACACGTCCATTACCGGTTACCAGGAAATCCTCACCGATCCGTCCTACGCTGGCCAGATCGTTACGCTGACTTACCCCCATATCGGCAACACCGGCACTACGCCGGAAGACGATGAATCGGAGAAGGCGTGGGCCGCAGGTTTGATCATTCGCAATCTGCCCATGATGGCCAGCAACTTCCGCAACAAGCAGGATCTCGACAGCTGGCTGAAGGAGCGCAATATCGTGGGTATCCACGATATCGATACCCGTCGCCTGACCCGTATTTTGCGCGACAAGGGTTCCTCCAACGGCTGTATCTACGTTGGCGACGATGTTGCGACAGCATTGGAGTCCGCCAAGGCGAAAGCGCTGAAAGCGGCGAAGGAATACCCGGGACTGGTCGGCATGGACCTCGCGCAGAAAGTGACCTGCGCCAGCGCGTACGAATGGAAGGAAGGTAGCTGGGAGTTGGGCAAGGGTCACAGCACGCCACCAACAGGCAAGCACCATGTGGTGGCCTACGACTATGGCGTCAAACGTAACATCCTGCGCATGTTGGTTGACCGTGGTTGCAAGGTCACCGTCGTGCCTGCCAAAACCACTGCCAGCGCTGTGCTCGCCATGAAACCGGACGGCGTGTTCCTTTCCAACGGCCCGGGCGATCCACAGCCTTGTGATTATGCGATCAAGGCGATCCAGGAATTCCTGCAGACCGACATTCCGATCTTCGGTATTTGTCTGGGTCACCAGTTGCTTGGCCTCGCCTGTGGCGCCACTACGTCGCACATGAAGCTGAGTCATCATGGCGCTAACCATCCAGTGCAGGACCTCGCCACCGGCAAGGTATTCATCACCAGCCAGAACCACGGCTTTGCCGTAAACGAAGACACCCTGCCGGCCAATCTGAAGGCGACGCACAAGTCGCTGTTCGATGGCACGCTGCAGGGGATTCATCGCACCGACAAACCGGCCTTTGGTTTTCAGGGTCATCCGGAAGCCAGCCCCGGTCCGCACGATATCGCGCCAGTGTTTGATCACTTCATTGAGTTGATCGAGCAATACAAAAGTTCTGCCAAACGCTAATTCCTGTCGCCCAGTTCAATCAGGTCAGATAAGCCATGCCAAAACGCACAGACATCAAAAGCATTCTCATCATAGGCGCCGGTCCCATCGTCATTGGCCAGGCCTGTGAATTCGACTATTCCGGTGCGCAGGCCTGTCAGGCCCTGCGTGAAGAGGGTTATCGCATCATTCTCGTGAATTCGAATCCGGCCACGATCATGACCGATCCAGACCTTGCTGATGCTACCTACATCGAAGAAGTGAACTGGCAGACCATCGCGAAGATCATCGACAAGGAACGCCCCGATGCGATCCTGCCGACGATGGGTGGTCAGACTGCGCTGAACTGCGCGCTTGCGCTGGATCGTGAAGGCATACTCGAGAAGTACAACGTTGAACTGATCGGTGCGAAGAAAGATGCCATCGACAAGGCCGAAGATCGCATGTTGTTCGACAAGTGCATGGTTGAGATTGGTCTCGCCACGCCGCATCACGAATTGGCGCATACGATCGATGAAGCCTTTGCCGTACAGAAAAAACTCGGCTTTCCCTGCATCATCCGTCCGTCTTTCACGCTGGGCGGCAGCGGTGGCGGTATTGCTTACAACATGGAAGAGTTTGAAGAAATCTGTCGTCGTGGCCTGGATCTGTCGCCGACCAATGAGCTGCTGATCGACGAGTCGCTGATTGGCTGGAAGGAATACGAACTGGAAGTGGTGCGCGACACCAATGACAACTGCATCATCGTGTGTTCGATTGAAAACCTTGACCCGATGGGTATTCACACCGGTGATTCGATCACCGTGGCGCCATCGCAGACGTTGACGGACAAGGAATACCAGATCATGCGCAACGCGGCGATCGCGATCCTGCGCAAGATTGGTGTTGAGACTGGCGGTTCGAACGTGCAGTTCGCCGTTAATCC
>JAZKEH010000614.1:4303-14480 GCA_040387155.1 Pseudomonadota bacterium
ACCCGCGCGTGTCGCGCTCTTCCGCATTGGCCTCCAAGGCAACGGGCTTCCCGATTGCGCGCGTTGCCGCGAAGTTGGCGATAGGTTTCACGCTGGATGAATTGCGCAATGAAATCACGGGTGGGGTTACGCCAGCGTCGTTCGAGCCGACCATTGATTACGTTGTTACCAAGATCCCGCGCTTCACGTTTGAAAAATTCCCGCAGGCACAGAACCGCCTCACCACCCAGATGAAATCTGTGGGTGAAGTAATGGCCATCGGTCGCACGTTCCAGGAATCGATGCAGAAAGCGCTGCGTGGTCTTGAGATTGGTATCTGCGGTTTCGATCCGATTCTTGATTTTGATTCCAGCGATGCCGACAACCGTTTGCGCTGGGAACTGAAAGACGCCGGTGCTGATCGCATTCGCTATGTGGGTGATGCATTCCGCAAGGGCATGACTGTCGATCAGGTGCATGAACTTACCCGCATCGATCCGTGGTTCCTGATCCAGATCGAAGACATCATTCTGGAAGAGCTGGCCTTGGCCAAGCTGACGCTCAGTCAGCTCAATCGCGACATGATGTGGGGCCTGAAACGCAAAGGTTTCTCCGACATGCGCCTGGCAAAAGTGTTGGGCGTTAAAGAGCAGGCAATACGCGACCTGCGTCATGCCATGGGCATCCGTCCGGTGTACAAGCGCGTTGATACCTGCGCCGCTGAATTCCGCTCGAATACCGCCTACATGTACTCGTGCTACGAGGAAGAGTGCGAAGCCAATGTCAGCAATCGCGAAAAAATAATGGTGCTGGGCGGCGGTCCGAACCGTATCGGTCAGGGTATCGAATTCGATTATTGCTGCGTACATGCGGCACTGGCAGTTCGTGAAGAAGGCTATGAAGCCATCATGGTCAACTGCAACCCCGAAACAGTATCGACCGACTTCAACATTTCTGATCGCCTCTATTTCGAGCCCGTGACGCTGGAAGATGTGCTGGAAATCGTGCAGCTGGAAAAGCCGAAAGGCGTCATTGTCCAGTTCGGCGGCCAGACGCCGCTCAAACTGGTAACCAGCCTGCATGCGCTTGGCGTTCCCATCATTGGCACATCAGCCGATGCCATCGACCGCGCCGAAGATCGCGAACGCTTCCAGCATTTGATCCAGAAGCTGGGCCTGAAGCAGCCGCCCAACAGCACTGTGCGCAGTCTTGAGCAGGCGCTCACCGAAGCCGTGAAGATTGGCTATCCGTTGGTGGTACGTCCCTCTTACGTGTTGGGCGGTCGCGCGATGGAGATTGTCTACAACGAAGCCGAGCTCAAGCGTTACATCAACGAAGCCGTGCAGGTGTCGAATGACAGCCCGGTATTGCTCGACTATTACCTGAACGCAGCAATTGAAATCGACGTTGATGTTGTCAGCGACGGTACTGACGTTGTGGTTGGCAGCATCATGCAGCACATTGAACAGGCTGGCGTGCACAGCGGTGACTCCGCCTGCTCTTTGCCGCCATACAGTTTGCCGAAAGAAGTGCAGGACAAGATTCGCACTCAGTGTGTGCAGCTTGCGCGTGAACTCGGCGTGATAGGTTTGATGAACTCACAGCTTGCGTATCAGGATGGCGAGGTTTACATCATTGAGGTAAATCCGCGTGCTTCGCGTACCGTGCCGTTTGTATCCAAATGCATTGGTACTTCGCTGGCGAAGATTGCTGCAAAGTGCATGGCTGGCATCAGTCTGCAGAAGCAGGGTTTCACGAAAGAAATCATCCCGACGTTCTATTCGGTGAAAGAAGCCATCTTCCCGTTCAACAAGTTCCCCGGCGTCGATCCGATCCTTGGACCAGAAATGAAGTCTACGGGTGAAGTGATGGGCACGGGAGCTACGTTCGCCGAGGCCTATTACAAATCACAGAGTTTCGGCGAGCAGAATATCGATCAGAATGGCACTGTATTTATCAGTGTGCGCGATGCGGACAAAGCGGCGTTGCCAGAGGTGGCACGCAGCTTCCACCAGCTGGGTTTCAAACTGGTAGCAACCAAGGGTAGTGCGAAAATTATTGCCGATGCTGGTATCCCGGTCGTTGCCGTCAACAAGGTGATGGAAGGTCGTCCGCACATTGTGGATATGTTGAAAAACGATGAGATTGATCTTATCGTCAATACCACTGAGGGCCGTCAGGCCATCGCGGATTCGGCGACGATACGCAGCACAGCCTTGCGTCATCGAGTGTACTGTACAACCACGATTGCCAGCGCCCGCGCTGTTTGCGAAGCCATGGCCTTCGGCGGCGCGATCAGCGTCAACAGTCTGCAGGATCTGCACAAATTGCCGCGGGCTTGAGCCAGGACGTTGTCGGTCCAACACAGGATTCAATGAAAAATGCGTAGGGTTCCATTAACAGTAAGTGGCGAGGCGCGGTTACGCGCGGAGCTGAATGACCTCAAGCAGGTGCAGCGTCCACGCATCATCCAGGCAATTGCGGAGGCACGTGCGCATGGCGATCTGAAAGAGAACGCCGAGTATCACGCTGCTCGTGAACAGCAGAGTTTCTGCGAAGGTCGCATCCAGGAAATCGAAGGCAAGTTGGCGGACTGTGAAGTCATCGATATCGCCAAAATTCCAGCGACTGGCAAGGTGATGTTTGGTACCACGGTCTCGCTGTTGAATACGGCCGCTGACCGCAAAGTCGTCTATCAAATCGTCGGTGAAGATGAAGCTGACGTGAAACTCGGGCGGATTTCCTACACCTCACCCGTGGCGCGCGCCATGATGGGCAAGGAAGAAGGCGATGAGATAGTTGTGAAGGCGCCGAGTGGCGACATTGCCTACGAAATCGAGAAGGTGGAACACCTGTAGGACTTGTCTGAGCCGCAGAGTGTGAGCATCTGCGGCCATCTTTTTCAGTCCTTGATCAGTTCGGCAAAACGAACCAGATTGGAAAGCTCCCGCTTCTGTTTCAAGGCTGCACGATAAAGCAGCGCGATGTGCCCGGTCAGCTGGATCAATTCGGCCTGATGCGCGGTACAGATGGCATCAAGTATTTCCTGCTTCTCTTCCCGGTCGGCGGCATTGACCCGGATCTTGATCAGTTCGTGGTCAGCCAAAGCCCGTTCGAGCTCAGTCGCGATATTGTCCGACAGCCCATTACTGATGATGAGAACCGGATTCAGTTTGTGACCGATGGCACGAAAGTGCTTGCGGGTTTGGTTGTCGGATTTCATCTTGGGCGGGCTCCAGTAAGGGACGCGCATTCTACTGTACTCGTCGATGGACGGGCAGATTGGGCAAGGTTTGACAGAAAATTGGTGAAAGAGGATTGGAAAGTGGCCAAGTCGAGCAGCAGCAATAACTGGCTGAAAGAGCATTTCGATGATCAGTGGGTGAAGCGTGCCCGTGAGGAAGGCTATCGCTCACGCGCCAGCTTCAAGCTGCTGGAAATCCACAAAAAGGACAAATTGTTCAAGTCTGGCATGACAGTGGTCGATTTAGGTTCTGCGCCCGGTGGTTGGTCGCAGATTGCCACCAGACTGGTCAGGCCCGGCGGCACAGTGGTGGCATCTGACATCCTTGAGATGGAGCCGGTGACGGATGTTCACTTCATCCAGGGCGACTTCACCGAAGAGGACTGTTACAACCAGATTCTGGCGGTTTTGGATAACAAACCGGTTGATCTTGTAATTTCGGATATGGCCCCCAACTTGAGTGGTATGAATGACATTGATCAGCCGCGAGCAATGCATCTAATTGATCTCGCAGTGGATTTTGCCGAGCAGACTCTCCGCCCGGGCGGCTCCTTGCTCATGAAGGTGTTCCAGGGAGAGGGTTTCAATGAATTGCTGCAGCGCTTGAAACAGGGCTATGCGACGGTTTTGAGCCGCAAACCTGAAGCTTCACGTCCCCGGTCACGCGAGATTTATCTGCTGGCCCGGGACAAACGACGCTGAAAATGAACGTGGGCCAGCGCGTAAGGGGCACGCAGGAAAGTTTCACGAGTTCGTGACAGAATGCCAATACTCCGCAACCAAAGCGCGGTATTGGCGCGTATCATTGGTGCTGTGATTGGCGTTGTTGTGAATATCGTTGTGAACGTTGTTGCGAACCCGGTGGTTGCGACGACTCCGATATCGAGGAACAGGTCTTGAACGACATGGTAAAAAATCTTTTGTTGTGGGTGGTCATCGCTGGTGTGCTGATGGTCGTCTTCCAGAATTTCAATCAGCCCACCCGATCTGATCAACTGATCTATTCCGACTTCATCCATCAGGTACAGGATGGACAGATCAGTGAGGTCACCATCAGTGGTCTCAACATCACCGGTACGCGCACTGACGGCAAGGTGTTCAATACGCTGCGTCCGTACATTGAAGATCCCAAGCTGATCGACGATCTGCTCACGCACAATGTGCGTATCCAGGGCGCAGAGCCAGAGCGTGAAAGCATACTCGTGCAGCTGTTGGTGGGAGCCTTCCCGATCATCATCATCATCGCGGTCTTCATGTTCTTCATGCGGCAGATGCAGGGTGGCGTCGGCGGCAAGGGCGGACCGATGGCGTTCGGCAAGAGCAAGGCCAAGATGCTGAGCGAAGACCAGGTCAAAGTGACCTTTGCGGATGTTGCCGGTGTTGATGAAGCCAAAGAAGACGTGAAAGAGCTCGTTGACTTCTTGCGTGAGCCAGACAAATTTCAGCGCCTCGGTGGTCGCATTCCGCGCGGTGTACTGATGGTAGGGCAACCGGGTACCGGTAAAACACTGCTGGCCAAAGCAATTGCCGGTGAAGCCAAAGTGCCTTTCTTCTCGATCTCGGGTTCCGACTTCGTCGAAATGTTCGTTGGTGTCGGTGCTTCCCGTGTCCGTGACATGTTCGACCAGGCCAAGAAGCAATCTCCCTGCATCATCTTCATCGACGAGATCGATGCTGTCGGACGCCATCGTGGTGCCGGTGTAGGCGGCGGTCATGATGAGCGTGAACAAACCCTCAACCAATTGCTGGTAGAGATGGACGGTTTCGAAGGCAATGATGGTGTCATCGTCATCGCAGCTACCAACCGTCCCGACGTATTGGATCCTGCATTGCTGCGCCCAGGCCGCTTTGATCGCCAGGTGGTTGTAGGCCTGCCGGACATTCGTGGTCGTGAACAGATTCTGAAAGTGCACATGCGCAAGGTGCCTATCTCCGATGGCGTCAATGAATCGGTGATTGCACGCGCTACCCCGGGTTTCTCCGGTGCCGATCTCGCGAATCTCGTTAACGAAGCTGCCCTGTTTGCAGCGCGATCCGGCAAGCAACGTGTGACGATGGAAGAATTCGAGAAAGCGAAAGACAAGATCATGATGGGCGCCGAGCGCAAATCGATGGTTATGTCTGACAAGGAAAAACTAAACACCGCCTATCACGAAGCGGGCCACGCCATTGTCGGCAGAATGGTGCCCGAACATGACCCTGTTTATAAAGTCAGCATCATTCCGCGCGGTCGTGCGCTTGGTGTAACAATGTTCTTGCCGGAAGAAGATCGCTACAGCCACAGCAAACAGAGCATTCTCAGCAAGATCTGCAGTATGTACGGCGGCCGCATTGCTGAAGAAATGACCCTTGGTGCCGACGGTGTAACTACCGGTGCGTCCAATGACATCCAGCGTGCCACCCAGATGGCGCAGAATATGGTGCGCAAATGGGGTCTGTCCGAACGCATGGGGCCGCTGCAATATGATGATGATCAGGATGAACTGTTCCTGGGTCGTGGTGGCGCAAGTGGAGGCGGCAAAAACCTGTCATCGGAAACCACTCGCATGATTGACGAAGAAATTCGCATGATCATCGATACGTGCTATGGCCGTGCGAAGAAGATTCTTGAAGACAATCGCGACAAACTGGAAGCGATGAAGGATGCCCTGATTGAGTACGAAACGATTGATGCCGGTCAGATCGAAGACATCATGCAAGGTCGCAAACCACGGCGGCCCGCAGATTGGGATGATGATGTCCAGCGTCCAGGTCGTCCGGCCAATCCGGACAGTTCATCGTCGTCGACAGGTGTGAAGCCTAACCTGGGCAATCCCGCCAGCGATCATTGATATTGGCTTCAGTCTTGACTGATTGAGTACCAAGGAGCTCTGCGGAGCTCCTTTTTATTTCACCTCTTCGCCTTTTTCCAACAACCATCATTCATGTATTTCGGCAGCAAATCACTCGATCTTTCCAATCCCCACGTGATGGGCATTCTCAATGTAACACCTGATTCTTTCTCTGACGGTGGTGAGCTATTGGCAAGCGGCAAGCCTGTGATGGACAAAGTGATTGATCGTGCTGCCTCCATGGTTGCTGCAGGTGCTGCTTTCCTTGATGTTGGTGGTGAATCCACCCGGCCGGGTGCTGCTGCAATCAGTGCGCAGGAGGAAATGGACCGGGTATTGCCAGTAGTTTCTGCACTGAATCAACGCTTCGATGTGGTGGTGTCTGTGGACACCAGCAATGCGGCGTTGATGGCAGCGGCCGCCGAGACGGGTGCAGGGTTGATTAATGACGTGCGTGCCCTAATGCAGCCGGGAGCCCTGGAGGCTGCGCGGGCAAGTGGACTGCCAGTCTGCCTGATGCACATGCAGGGCAATCCTTCGACAATGCAATCTGCTCCCAGCTATTGCAACGTGATTGCCGAAGTGCGGGGCTTTCTTGAGCAGCGTATCAAGGCCTGTGTCGCAGCTGGCATAGTAAGCTCAAGGTTGTTGATTGATCCTGGTTTTGGTTTTGGTAAAAACCTGCAACATAATCTTGCGTTGTTGGCCCGTCTCGCCGAATTGCAGGCAGTTGGTTTGCCAATCCTGGTGGGCTTGTCTCGCAAACGCATGCTTGGCACATTGACCGGCAAGTCAGAGAAGCAGCGCGAGGCAGCAGGAATTGCAGCGGCTGTATTGGCTATGCAGAATGGAGCCGTCATTATCAGAACCCATGATGTCGACAGCATGGGGGATGCGGTAAAGGTATGGGGCGCCGTGCATGCTGCGAAGAATGTATGAGTTGAATGTTTGATTGAATGCAACAGAGTGGACGAGGGACAGCGAGTGAAAAAATATTTTGGTACTGATGGAATCCGCGGCACCGTAGGTGAATATCCTATTACGCCGGACTTCATGCTTAAACTCGGCTGGGCAACCGGCAAGGTCTTCGCCAAGAAGGGCAAGGGCAAGGTCCTGATAGGCAAGGACACACGCATCTCCGGCTACATGTTTGAAGCGGCGCTTGAAGCGGGCCTTTGTTCGGCCGGAGTCGACATCAACATGCTCGGGCCAATGCCAACGCCGGCGATCGCGTATCTCACGCGTACCTTTGGCGCGCAGGCGGGTATTGTCATCAGCGCCTCCCATAATCCATTCCAGGATAACGGCATCAAGTTTTTTTCACCCGAAGGCACCAAGCTCGACGACGAAATCGAAGCATCTATCGAAGAGATGCTGCAGCAAGACTTTTCTGTGGTTTCCTCCAGCGCAATCGGTAAGGTCGTTCGCATCAATGATGCGGCGGGCCGCTATATCGAATTCTGCAAGAGCACTTATAAAGCTCGCAACAAACTGAACGGTCTCAAGATAGTGATCGATTGCGCCAATGGTGCGACGTATCACGTCGCGCCCAGCGTGTTCCAGGAACTGGGAGCCCAGGTAAGCGTAATTGCGAACAAGCCTGATGGGATCAACATCAATGAAGACTGCGGCTCTACTCATCCAGACAAACTGAGGGCTGAGGTAATCAGCCAGCGGGCCGACCTCGGCATTGCCTTCGACGGCGACGGCGACCGCGTGTTGATGGTGGATCACACGGGTACGCTGATTGATGGGGATGAGCTGTTGTACATTATTGCCAGCAACAAATACTCACCACAGGGAAGCTGGCGCGGTGTCGTCGGGACCTTGATGAGCAATCTTGGACTTGAAGTGGCATTGCGTAACAAGGGCATCGAATTCGTACGCGCCAAAGTGGGTGACCGTTATGTGATGGCAGATTTGCAATCGCGGGGCTGGATATATGGCGGTGAATCTTCCGGGCACCTTATCTGCCTTGATGTCACCAGCACGGGCGATGGGATTGTGTCGGCACTGCAGGTTTTGGCTGCCATGCAGACCAAGGGTTGCTCGCTGCAAGAAATCAAATTGGGCATGACCAAGTATCCTCAGACAATGATCAACGTAAAAGTGATCAACCGTGAGAAGCTTGCGAACAATCCTGTTATCGCCGCAGCGCAAAAGGATATAGAGGCTACGCTAGGCACCAAGGGACGGGTATTGCTGCGTCCTTCCGGCACCGAGCCCGTAGTACGCGTCATGATCGAAGGCGAAGACGGATCTCTGGTCTCCAAGTTGGCGAATCAACTGGCTGACGTGGTGCGCGAACAAGTGGCGTGAAGGTGTCTGCGGGGCGGGATGCTACCTTGTTTAATCCCAGACCTTCCTTGCTTGTAGGGGGTATCTTCGTTAGACTTGCCCGCCTTTTTACTGGCAGAAATCGCAATTAGCACCCTCATGAAACGAACCCCTTTGGTCGTAGCCAACTGGAAGATGCATGGCCAGAAGGCATGGATCGAAAGTTTCATTCAAAGCTTCATTGGTGAATTTTGCGGAAGCCGGCAAGAGCAGCAATGTGAAGTGGTGTTGTGCCCTCCGCATGTGTTTCTGGCGCAGGTGCAGGCACTGGTGCAGTCATCGGTGGTGAAGCTGGGCGCGCAAAACTTGCACAGTGAAAACAAGGGCCCCTTTACGGGTGAGGTGTCCGCCCCCATGTTGCAAGAGTTTGGTTGCACGCATGTGGTGGTAGGTCATTCGGAGCGACGCACACTGTTTGGTGAAACGGATTCCGATGTGGCCGCGAAGTTCAATGCAGCCTGTCAGGCTGGGCTGGTGCCGATACTTTGCGTCGGCGAGAACGCTCAGGAGCGGCAGGCCGAGGTGACGGAAGTGGTTGTACAGAGGCAACTGGATGCCGTGTTGAAGCAGCATGGAATTGCGGCCTTTGCGAAGGCCGTTATTGCCTACGAACCGGTATGGGCGATAGGGACCGGTAATACTGCAACACCTGCACAGGCGCAGGATGTACACAGGTTTATCAGGAAATACCTTGCTGGGTTCAGTCGGGATATCGCCGAGAAGGTAAAGATTCTGTACGGCGGCAGTGTGAAGGCGGATAACGCGATTATGCTGGCCGGGGAAAGTGACATAGATGGCGCGCTCGTGGGCGGCGCCTCAATGAATGTGAAGGACTTCCTGGCTATTTGCGCCGGGTTTAGTGGTAGACAGATTTAAGCTGGCAGGTTTTGGTAAAAGGTTTTATGGAATCGTTGATCATCGTAATTCATATCGTTTCAGCCGTGGCCATTACAGGCCTTGTGCTGATTCAGCAGGGCAAAGGTGCCGACATGGGCGCCTCGTTCGGCAGCGGTGCGTCCCAGACCATTTTTGGCAGTGCCGGTACTGGTAACGTGCTGACAAAGTCGACGACGTGGCTGGCCATCCTGTTTTTCATGACGAGCCTTGCCTTGGCAGTTGTAGCGAAGAATCGAGCGGCTGCGGGCATCGAAGTGGAGTCGTTGCTGGCTGACCCGGATGCTGCCGCAGTGGTAACACCGGCACCGACTACACAATTGCCTGACCTTGATGCTACTGCAGAAGTGCCTGCGGATCAGGCGGTAACAGATGTTCCGGCAACACCGGCTGATGCAGTTCCCGCCGAAACGTCGGAGCCAGCAGTTGATGTTCCTGCTGTAGACACAAACGCACCGGCAACAGTTGAGCCGGCTGCAGAAACAACGGAAAATTGATCTTGTTAGCCCAAGTGGTGAAATTGGTAGACACGCTATCTTGAGGGGGTAGTGACTTCGGTCATGCCGGTTCAAGTCCGGCCTTGGGCACCATTTCTTTATGAAGTTTATTCGGAACTGTTGTCAGAGATTGGCGCAGTTCCGGTGCGGTTGCTTCGCGCGCCGCAGGCGCTTTTCATGAAAGTGATCAGTAGTTGTTTGTTGTTAATTGGCGCGGTTCTGGGGCGGTTGCTTCAAGGCTTGCAGGCGCTTTTTGATTTGTGCGATTCCAATGTGGCTTCCTCGGCTGACATTGGTGCCATATTGGGCGCTTGCTGAATATAACTTGGGAAAACCCGTGTTTTACCGGGTAATTGGTTGACCGCTTGCAGGGTGCTTCTTATAATCCGCGCCCT
>JAZKEH010000615.1:0-4754 GCA_040387155.1 Pseudomonadota bacterium
CAATTGAAGGCCACAGTCGATCTTGATCTGGCCAAAGCTTTCACTGATATCAGCAACAACACCTATGCTGACAAATGGCTGGTGCTGTTCTCATGGCCGAAGGACTTCACGTTCGTGTGTCCCACCGAGATTGCCGAGTTCAGCAAGTTGAGTGGCGAGTTCGGTGATCGCGGTGCGCAGGTGCTTGGCATGAGTGTCGACTCCGAGTTTGTGCATCTGGCCTGGCGCAAGGACAACGACAAGCTGCGCGATCTGAAGATCCCGATGCTGGCCGACGTAAAGCGCGAGCTGTCGACTGCACTGGGCATTCTCGATCCGGTTGAAGGTGTAGCGCAGCGCGCGACGTTCATCATCGATCCGCAAGGCGTCATCCGCTTTGTGATGGTCACCGATCTATCGGTAGGCCGTAACGTGAAAGAAGTGCTGCGCGTGCTGGATGCGCTGCAAAGCGATGAGCTGTGCCCCTGCAACTGGCAGCCGGGCGAAGCCACATTGAAACCGTAAGGCGCAAGGGCACGTCAGCGTGCCCCTGCACACTGAACAGAATCGCAGGAAAGGAGAGGAACATGTCAGTCGAACAAATTCGCAGCAGCCTGCCGAGCTTCGCGCAGGACATCAAGATCAACCTGGGCAACGTGCTGAACGCCGAAGACTCACCGCTTGAGCAAAGCACGCGCTATCGCATTGCGCTGGCCAGCGCCTATGCAACACATGACCTGACGCTGGCGCAGGCGATTGAAACCAGCGGGCGCGAGCTTGGCCTCAGCGATGCGGACGTGAATGCCGCCAAGCTGTCGGCCACGTTGATGGCGATGAACAACATCTATTACCGCTTCCTGCATCTGGCGCACGAACCGGAACTGCAGAAACTGCCGGCGCGTCTGCGCATGCAGGGGCTGGTGACACCGGGCATCAACAAACTGGAGTTTGAGTTGATGTCACTGGCGGTGTCGGCAATCAACGGCTGCGGCATGTGTATCGAGGCGCACAACCGTGAGGCCATCAAGCACGGTGTCAGCGTGCAGGGTCTGCAGGAAGTGGCGCGTATTGCGGCAGTTGTACATGCCACTGCGCAAGGACTTGCACTGGCAGCGTAGAAGCCGGAGACAACGAACGGGTAGGACGGGATTGGGGTCAGTTCAGCATCAGCAAGGCGTTGTTCACCACGAGTGAATGACGGAACGCTGACCTGGCCCTGAGCCTTTGGCGCGGGTGCAACAACTCTATTGCCAGCGCCGCCGGTGATGGGCAATGATGGGCCTGACCCCTTGCTCAGACCCTTTGCCCAGGACCCCGGCCTCGTATGGACTTTCTCCGCGTTAAATCCCTCGACGAAATTCTTGCCAGTGCCGAAAAACGGCCCCTCAAACGCCAGCTCAATGCCTTCCATCTGATCGTACTCGGGATTGGTGCCGTCATCGGTACCGGCATCTTCGTGCTGACTGCAGTGGCAGCACAGAAGGCCGGCCCGGGCATGTTGATCTCCTTCATTATTTCCGGCTTTGTCTGTTTGCTGACCGCACTGATCTACGCCGAGATTGCGGCCATGGTGCCGGTCTCCGGTTCCGCCTATACCTATTCCTATGCCGTGCTGGGCGAAATCGTCGCGTGGATGGTGGGTTGGGCGTTGATTCTGGAATACGCCGTCGCTGCCGGTGCGGTAGCGGTGGGTTGGTCCGGCTATATGAATGGCCTGTTGCGCGACAACGGGCTGAGTTTGCCGCTCGCGCTGACTGCAGGTCCTGCCGACACCATCACGTTGGCCGATGGCACGATTGCCAGCGGCGGCTTCAACCTGCTGGCGTTCCTGGTGTCATTGTTTGTGACCTGGCTGCTCGTCATCGGTACCTCCAAGAGTGCGAAGTTCACCGGCGTGTTGGTGGTCATCAAGATCATCGCGCTGACGGCCTTCATTGTGCTGGCAATGCCGGCAGTGGATGCCGCCAATTTTGAACCGATGATGCCGAATGGCTGGGGCACGCCCTTGTCAGGTGTCGGCGTGCTGGGTGCGGCGGCGTCGATCTTCTTTGCCTATGTGGGCTTTGATGCAGTGTCTACTGCCGCCGAAGAAACCAAGGATCCGCAGCGCAATATTCCGATCGGCCTGATTGGCTCGTTGATCATCTGCACGATCTTCTATTTGCTGGTGGCCTATGCCGCCGTTGGCGCCATGGGCGCCCAGCCTGATGGTCCCTTGTCGCAGTCGCGTGAACCGCTGGCCTTCATCCTGCGCCAGCTTGGTTATCCGGGCATCGGCAACTGGGTGGCGCTGGCTGCCGTACTGGCACTGCCTTCTGTTGTGTTGATGATGATCTATGGCCAGACCCGCGTGCTGTTCAACATGTCACGCGATGGCTTGCTGCCGAAGATATTGTCGAACGTGCATGCGAAGTACCACACGCCGCATGTGGTAACGATGATCACCGGTGTTGCCGTTGCCATCTTCGCGGCGATTTTTCCGGTGAGTGTGCTGGCAGATATTTCCAACTCGGGCACGCTATTCGCCTTCCTCGTGGTGGCCATAGGCGTCATGGTGTTGCGCAAGACGCAGGCACAGCGTCATCGTCCGTTCAGCACGCCGTTCATCTGGGTCGTCGGCCCGCTGGCCGTGGCTGGCTGCTTGCTGCTGTTCGTCAGCCTTGGTGTCTACACGATCCAGCTGTTCTTCGGCTGGGCCATCATTGGTCTGATTGTGTACTTCGGCTACAGCCGTCGCAAAAGCCATCTGGCGGCTGCCAACCAGCCCTAGTCCGTCACGGCAACAGTGTTCCACCGCTGTTGCCGTCCACGTCGACCCACAGGTGCGGCAGCCCCAACTGCCGCAACCATTCCACACCTTCTTCGTCTTTCAGCATCGCAATCGTTGCAGCGCTGCCCGCGATAACGCAGAAATCGGCCACCACGCTGACGGCCGCCAGTTTGCGCACCGGCCAGCCAGTAAACGGATTCAGGATGTGGCCGTAGCGAACGCCTGCCACCGTAATACAGCGTTGATAGTCACCACTGCTGGCGAGCGCACCACCTTGCAGGGCCAGCGTGCACAGCGCTGCATCCGGATTCTCCGGCTTGCTGATGCCGATGCGCCACGCACTGCCATCAGGCTGCGGGCCGACAATGCGAATGTCGCCCCCGAGATTGATCAGGCCGTGCGCAATGCCATGCTGTTGGCACAGCGTGGCGGCGCGATCGGCGGCGTACTCCTTCACCACACCACCCAGATCGAGTTCCTGCCCTGGCAACGGAAACTCCAGCACCGGGCGTTGCCACTGCAACCTGTGCCAGCCGGTAAGAGTGAGCAGCGCATTCACCTCGGCAGGTGCGGGCAATTTGCCCGACTTGAAATCCCACGCCTTGCGCAAGATGCCAGAGCTCAGATCAAACAGACCGCCACTTTCGCGGTGACAGGTGGCGGCATAGTCGAGCAGGTGGGCGGTTTCGTCATCGACTTCGACACGGCCGCCTATAGCAGCAATCGCATTGATGCGTGAGAGTTCACTGGTGCTGCGATAGCGCGAGTAGCGTGCTTCGAGTCGTTCTACATCGGCGATGACTGCGTCCGTTGCAGCTTTTGCCTGTAAGGCAGCGGCAGCAAACAGTCGCACTTCACATAACGTGCCCATGGCCTTGAAGCGGGTTTCAAAGAGTTGCACGCAAGCCGCTCTCAGACCTTCATGTCGAGAATGTCACGCACGACGCGCGCGAGCTGCTGGCGCGAATAGGGTTTCGGCAGCATCGGGAATTCGCCTTCAACAGCAGCGGTGCGCGCCAGCGTGGGGCTGACATAGCCAGAGGTCAGCAGCACTTTCAGTTCGGGTCGCAGCACGCGCGCCTGACGTGCGAGCTCGTGGCCATTCATGCCCGGCATCATGACGTCGCTGAACAGCAGGTCAACGCGCGTGGTTCCCTTGAGTACGGTCAACGCCGTTTCACCACTGGCGGCGGCCAATACCTGATAGCCAAGGCTGCTGCCCAACATGGCCTGCACCGCACTGCGCACCAGTTCATCGTCATCGACCACCAGAATGGTTTCGCTGCCGCCTCGTGGCACTTCAGGTTTGGGCTCAATAACGACAAGGGGAGTGGGCGACACTGGCAACAGCAAGTCCACGGTAGTGCCGAACCCTGTTTTCGATTCGATCGTGACATGGCCGTTGGACTGCTTGGCAAATCCATAGACCGAGCTGAGTCCCAGGCCGGTGCCCTTGCCAAGTTCCTTCGTCGTGAAAAACGGCTCGAATACCTGGTTGAGAATTTCCGGCGCAATGCCGCTGCCGGTATCGGCCACGCGGATGCGTACGTAGTGGCCATGCCGGAAGTCACTGTGTTTGCCAGCTTCGGCTTCATCGATATAGACAGAGGTGGTGCTTATCGTGAGTTCGCCGCCATTGGGCATGGCATCGCGCGCATTGATCGACAGGTTGAGCAGGGCGCCTTCCAGTTGATGTTCATCCACCAAGGCGGGCGGCAGACCGGTGGTTATCCTCAGTTTGATTGAAATGTTGACGCCGAGCGTGCGCGTCAGCAATTCGCGCATGCCTTGCACCAGCTGGTTGATGTCGAGCGGACGCGGCGCCAGTGTTTGTTTGCGGGCATAGGACAACAGCCGGCGTGTCAGCTCACTGCCTTTCAGTGAGGCGGTGCGGATGTTCTCGGCGATGCGGCGGATTTTGTCTTCCTGCGGAAACATGTCGTGCAGCAATTCGGCGTTGCCCAGAATGATGGTCAGCAGATTGTTGAAATCGTGCGCCACATGG
>JAZKEH010000615.1:4764-9676 GCA_040387155.1 Pseudomonadota bacterium
CGAAGCGCTTGATCACCGCCACATGGCCGGTGAGTTTGCCAATGGACTCCATGTGCTGCGCCTGGTCCAGCCGCTCCTGCATCAGCTTGCGGTCAGTGATGGAATGAAAATACACCGCAAGTCCTTCCGGTGATGGATAGGCATCAAGCTCTATCCAGTTGTTCATCGCGTTCGAAAAGTATTCGTAGTGAAAGTGTGTGTTGTCGCGCATCGCGGTATGGAAGCCCTGGTAGAACGGCGTGTCGATCAGGTACGGAAACAACTCCCACAATACCTGGCCGGAGCCTACGACCCGATTGCGATCCATCAGGCGATCGGCCTCCTGGTTGACATAGATGACACGCCACTCGCGGTCGAGCATGTAGAAGGCTTCTGACATGTTCTCGATTGTTGTCAGCAGCCGCTGGCTCAACAGCCGGTTGGCCTGCTCCTGCTGCCGCTGCAGCGTAAGGTCCTGTAGCGCGCCTACGATGGAAACGATACGGCCGGCGTCATCAAAGGTGGCGCGCATCAGCAGGTGTACCCATTTCTCGTTGCCTTTCTCGGTGCGGATGCCAAATTCAACATCGCAAGGTTCACCAAGATCGCGGCAACGCATGATGCTGGTACTTACAGCTTCCAGATATTCGGGGAGGACAAAGCGGGCACTCTCTTCCAGCGACAGCGGTTTGTCCTGTTCGTGCTCGAAGATTTCGTAGATGGCAGGCGTCCAGTGGACGGTTTTCTCGGCATCCTTGTTTTCGCCATAGGTGATGCCCCAGCCGCCGACCTTGGCAAGTTTTTGCGTGATTTCCAGCAAGGTATCCAGCATGACGTACAGTCTCGCAGCGTGGGATGCTGCCCTTCATCGCCGGATGACATCCCGGCGTGGCTGGAATTTACCTAGCGTTGCCTGCGATGTACAGGCAAGGCTTCTGCGATTTCACAAAGCCAGATGCCAGCTGGCGACCAGGCTGTGACCTCTGCCATTCGGCGGCGGGTTGCCGCTGCTAGCCAGTGGTACCAACCATTCAATGGACAGCATTGGCGCGCCCATGTTGAAAGCAAGGCTGGCGCCTACGGTTGTATCGGTGCTGGTGCCAGTGAAAGTGTAGTGAGCTTCTGTGTGTGACGTACGCAAGGTTGCCGTCAAGCGTGAGGTGAGTGGCGTGCCTGCCCACACTGACGTTGTCAGTGAGCGCAAAGGATCCATATCGGCAGCGTGTTGTGCTGCCAGATGTTGTGACGCATCGACGCGCGCCCCCAACTGCCAGCGATTGAAGCGCGTGCGGTATTGCAACGACGGCAGCAGATCGGCACTGCCATAACCGGAAGCGGGCACGCCAAGGCCCGCTGTCAGCTGCCATTCACCTTTGACTGTCGGGTGATGCCACAGTGCTGCCACTATCGTGTCGGCGAAACTGCTTTGCCCTGCATTGCCGGCTTGGTCACTGTGAACATGGTCTGCCTCCATCGTCATGAACTGCGGCATCAGCATCAGTGTCCACTGCGCATGGGGATGCCAGGCAACGTCGAGCATGTGCATCGTCATGCTGTCCATCTGTTGTAGCCGATAACCACTGCTCCAGCTGCCAGCGGAGCCGGCGTTGTGGCTCAGCAGCAAACCCGGTGGTGTGGTCATGTCGTGATTGTGCGCATGCGGTGACTGGCGTTGTCGTCGCGCCACGGTTTGCAGATCCAGCGTCAGTGCGACGCTGGCGGCGGTGTAGTTGAAATCGGCATACGGCGTGTCGCCCGCGCCATTGAACTGCAGTGCACTGGCGCGGCGGTAATGATCGATGCCAGCTTCCAGCAGCAGGCCATTATCGAAACGACGCTGTAAGGTGAGGCCGGCACTGAGTACACCATAACTGCCAAGGCGCGGATCGCTGGAGTATTGCGTTGGCAACAGCGCTGGTGAGAACAGTGTGAAAGACGGTTGCAGGTCCAGCAGCGCCGGATCGCGCTCAACGCCGTTGGCATCGAGATAACGGCCGTCGTTCGTGCGCACATAGCGTTGGTTGTCATTGGCGTTGAGCCATATTTCGCGACCCTGTTCATCGCGGGATAACCCGCGATAGCGCTGCTTGCTGACCAGGTGGCTTTGATGGAACCACGCGCTGCTTTGGCTATACCAGCGCAACCTCGGCGCCAGCACGTAATCGCCGAGCGGTTGCAGCCATTGCAATTCAATGGCGTGGCTGTCGATGTCCCAGTCGTCGTGACTGTAGTCGTAGTTCACGTGCAGCGCCGCGTTGAAGGGCGCGACGTGTTGGACATAGTGTGCGCTCAAGGCCTGGATGCGGCGTTGGTCGGGGCGCTGTTCGAGTAATGCGCGTACATCGCCGGCGACGGTGCTCGCTGTTGAAGCGAGTGCAGCCGGATCAACGAAGATTGTTGTCATTGCACGATAGGGGTTTTCCAGCAGGCCGCCGGCATTGCGCACGCTGACACCGATGTCGAGCAGGGCGCTGCGATTGAGTATCTGCGTCAGGCCGACATCAATGCTGCGCTCGCTGCTGTGACCTTCCAGCAGCACGGCATTGCCGCGGCGGCGGACATGGTGCTGCTGCAACGTGGTGGTCACATAGGGCAACCACTCGCCAGACAGGTCGGCGCTGATCCTGCTGTTGGTATAACCAGCGCCTACTGCCAGTGTGGTCAGCTTGTTGTTGAAGTCGAATTCGGCGCGGCTCGCGATATGGCGCGACAGGTAATCGTCTTCATGCGAGTAGCTGGTGTCGAGCTGCAGCCGGCGGTCGCTGCTGACATGCGTGAGCGTGGTGGCGAGTTGTTGGCGCAACTCGGGCGAAGCGGACGACATGATCAGTTCATTGCCGTCGTTGGTCTGCAAGCTCCCGGTGCTAGTACGTGTCAGCGGTGTCAGTTCGCGGTCGAGTTGCAGCGAGCCATTCAACAGCGGGGAAGCGCCGGAAATTACTGTGCTGCTGCCCACATTGAGCCGGCGCGGGCGATTGCCATTGAAGGTAGCCGGGGCTGTCGTCACGGGTGTGGCGCCAGACCAGGTGTCCTGCGTGAAGCCAATGTCGAGGTTGATGCTGTCGTTGAGTGGGTGCGCCGCGCGCAGATCCAGGGTCCATGCCTGCAGTGGTGTTAACCCAGTATCGACCGATGTGTGACGTTGACCCTCTTCGAAGCGTGAGGCTTGCACACTCAATGCGGGTGCGGATTGCGCCAGCGTGACTTGTACGCCCGGCAATAACAGCGCAGCGGCAGTCAGCGCCTGCAGTGCATTGCAGCAGCCAACAGCAGCGTGCTTGTCAGTAACAGCCACAGCCACCACCGGCTGCTGTTGCTGCCGTGCTGCCGGCTTCGCGGCTTTGACGCAGATGGGTGTTGCGGGCGGCTTCCAGCACCAGAGGCTTCGTTGCCATGTCTTCACGCGCGAGGATGTCGCGTTCCCACGGTGCTACGTGCTGGCAGCCGCCCAGCAGTACCGCTGTCAGCAACAGCAAGCACCTCATTTGAACTGGTCCACGAGGATTTCGGTGCCGGTATGAGGAATGTCGCCAATGTGGTCGTGGTCATGGCCGGTGGTTACGCAGTGCCATTCGATATCGAAGTTGCGCGCACCTGCAGCCGTCTTGTTCACGATGACGGTGTACACGCCGCCGGCACCGTCGATCTGGATCGGATCACTCCAGGAAGCATCGCCCGACACGGTGTCGGTGGTGGCAAGCGCCTGTGTGCCTTTCAGAATCTGTGCATTGACGAGCAGGCCTGTGACTGCCGGCGAGTTGTCGCGTATGCGTACGTAGAGACCGACCGCGGGGCCGCTGCCATCGTTGAAGCAGGTCACGCGCGCGAGCGCAGTGAAATGCGCATTGGTGCCAGCGGGATCAAGTGTGGCTCGCGCCGTGTGCGCATGGGCAGAAGCAGCTGCCAGCGACAGTGTGATGAACGCGAGCTTCAACAGTTTCACTTGGGCCATAACTGTACTCCGTTGAGACGGATTGGCATGTCACGCTGCAGCTGTGCAGGCGAGACACGGACTTCAACGCTGCTGCCGGCGCCACAGGCAGCTGGCAGCGGATTGGTCGTCAGATTACGCGTGAAGGTCAGCCGTGCCGAACTTTCCGATTCCTTGTTGTCATACACAGTTGCCAGTGTGTTGGAAGTCCAGAACTCGGCAACCCCTTCGTCGTGCAACTGCGCAGCGGGCGTGATCTTGCATACATCGACGATGCTGACCTGGAAACGCACGCTCGTCGCACAGGAGACCGGGTTGATGACAGTGGCGTTCACGCGAAATGGCACATAGCCAACCATGTGATTCGGCATGCCTTCGCCCCCACCGGCCCAGAGGCCGACAACATTGCCGTTGGGGCCGTTCTTTTCATCGGCATGGGTGAACACGGAGCGGTCGACCAGCGGTTGGATGTTGGGCCCCCAGTTGCTGACGAAGTCTGTCAACGGGCCTGAGTATGGTTGGCCGTTGACGAGGATCGTGGAGTCGCTGCCGTCGGGAAACACTACCGAGGTGCCGATGACGCTGGTGCCATTGCCGCAGGCGTGGCCGACCATGACGTTGTTCACCACGCGAATGCCTTCGCTCATGGTGGGGGTTTCCAGCGTTGTGTGTGCCGCGGCGGGAATGCTTAGGGTGATGAGCGCAGGCAGCAGGAAAGGGTGGAGAAGTTGCATGGTATGTCCTGGTTGGGCTTTTTGATGTTTGCAATGATTGCGTTACTGCCGTGTTGCAACAATGTGGCATATGGTCGCACTTTTTGCTTTGCAGTTTGCCTTCAGTGTGGAGAGGCTTTCCTTTTCGAGCAGTCGCAAGTGACGCGAAATCTTGCAGTTAACGGAACCCGCACCATTCTCGAAGAGCAGGCGGCGGGGCACCTTTCCCGGAACCTCGAAGGCCATGGATGGCCTGAGGGGAAGCGCCCCATGGATGGGCTCGCAGCGG
>JAZKEH010000616.1:0-4783 GCA_040387155.1 Pseudomonadota bacterium
ACTGGGAACTCGCAGCCTCCGTGCTTGTGGTTGTGCCTGCAATCGGGTTCACGTTCTATTACGTGATATCGCGTGTTCGCAAACTGTTCCGCCGCTCGCAAGAGGCCATCGATTGGCTCAACAAGGTCATCAACGAATCAATCAATGGTTCATCGTTGATACGACTGCTGAATTCGCAGGCGTTTGAATACCAGAAATTCCTCGCAGCCAACACCGAAGCACGTGACATCGGCTTGCGTATCATTGGCCTGTTTGCGGCGATGATTCCCGCCATAAGTTTTCTCGTGAGCCTTGCGGTACTCGTGATCCTGGCGTTCGGTGGCCACCTCGTGATTGCCAACTCACTTTCGCTCGGTAATTTCAGCGCCTTTCTCAACTACCTCACGATCCTGATTTTCCCGATCATCGTCATCGGCTTCATGAGTAATGTGATTGCGCAGGCAACTGCTTCTTATGGACGCATCACGCAGGTGCTCGAAGCACCTGAGCCGCAAGTATCCGGCACGCTGGATCACGAATTGCGTGGCGACATTGCGATCAGCGACCTGACGATAAAATACGGAGAAAAGTCGGCCCTGCGGGACGTCAGCCTGAAAGTTGCAGCTGGCAGTCGCACGGCGATCATCGGACCTACCGCAGCAGGCAAGACCCAGCTGCTGTACGCAATCACCGGACTCATCAAGCCGATGTCGGGCAGCATCCTTATCGATGGTCACCCGATCACAGAATACTCGCCGAAGGCGTTACATCGCCAAATCGGTTTCGTGTTCCAGGATTCGGCACTGTTCAACCTGACCCTGCGGGAAAACATTGCGTTCTCCAATGCGGTTGCTGATGCTGACCTGGCGCTCGCGCTGGCCACCGCGGAACTGACCGATTTCGTTGCAACACTCGACAAAGGTCTCGACACTGTGGTTTCCGAACGTGGCACCAGCCTTTCGGGCGGCCAGAAGCAACGCATCATGCTCGCGCGAGCGCTCGCATTGAATCCGAAAATCCTGCTGCTTGATGATTTCACTGCGCGTGTCGATAACCAGACAGAACAGAAGATCCTCGCAAACGTCCGCAACAATTACCCGCATATCACGCTGCTGTCGGTGACCCAGAAAATTGCTCCGGTCGAAGACTACGATCAGATCATCCTGCTCATGGAAGGCATGGTCCTGGCGAGCGGCACACATGCAGAACTGATGGCAGGTTCACCCGAATACGTACAGATATACAGCTCGCAACACAGCCTCGAAAACTATGAACTACAAGCTTAATACACGCGATGCAAACGAGAAGAACGAGCCGCTGTTCAGGGCCCTGAAGCGGCTTGTGCCGCTGATGCAGGGTGAAGGCAGGAAAGTAGCGCTCGCACTGCTGGCAATCCTGCTGACTGCCGGGATCCAGCTCAGCAGTCCCGTTATCATCGTCCATGTCGTGGATACTTATATTGCGGTCGGTGACTACTCCGGCATCCTGCTGTGGTCAGTAATTTTACTGGCCATCAATATCGTGGCTTTTTTCTCGAGTTACCTGCAGACGCGCACGATGGGCGGTGTTGGCCGGCGCATTCTGTTCAACATGCGAAACATGATTTTCAACAAGCTGCAGGAACTGCCGGTTGCGTTCTTCAACCAGAATCGTTCAGGTGACCTGATATCGCGCATCAACAACGATACCGACAAACTCAACCAGTTCTTTGCGCAGGCACTGATACAGTTCCTGAGCAATTTCTTCCTGATCCTCGGTGCAACCATTGCGATGTTGAGCCTGAATCCGCTGCTGGGTTTTCTGGCCCTGCTGCCAGCCATCGTAGTGCTGATCATTACGCAGCTGATTTCGCTGTGGGTCAGGAGCAGAAATTTCGCGAGCCTGCAAACTGCGGGTGGCTTGAGTGGCGAGATTGCGGAAAGTCTCGCGAACTTCAAGGTAATCGTTGCGTTCAACAGGCTCGATTATTTCTGCGAAAAATTTGCCGCTGCAAACAAGGCGAACTTTACCGCTTCCGTGCGTGCGGGTATCGCAAGCAATTTTTTCATGCCGCTGTTTGGTATCGCTTACAACCTGGGTCAGCTGATTGTGATGGCGTACGGCATCACGATGATCGCGGATGGCGCATTGACGACTGGCCTGCTGATCGGCTTCCTGCTCTACGTCAATAATTTCTACAATCCGCTGCGCCAGCTCGCGACTATCTGGTCGTCACTGCAACTGGCCCTCGCGGGCCTGGATCGCATCTCGGAAGTGCTTGCGCTCAATACCAACATGCAGGTTATACCTTCAGCGCGAACTGCTTCGATGTCAGTGCTGGAGTTCAGGGATGTTGCGTTCCAGTATCCCGATAGCAAAACTATCCTGAACCATGTATCGCTGGTTCTTGAGCGTGGCAAAACCTACGCGTTGATCGGTCCGACAGGCGGCGGCAAGACTACGACTGCCTCGCTTATGGCCAGGCTGTATGATCCGACAGCCGGTACAGTCCTGCTCGATGGCATTGATATCCGGGCTTATGCGCCTGAAGAGCGCGCGAAGAAGATCGGGTTTATCCTGCAAGAGCCTTTTCTCTTCACCGGCACCATGCGCGACAACGTACTGTATGGCAATGCTGAATATACCGGGTATACGGACGAGCAGCTTACTCAGCTGATCAAGGACGCGGGGCTCGCGACGCTGTTTTCGCGTTTCGACCAGGGCCTCGACACGAAGATTGCATCGACTGGCGAATCCATCAGTCTTGGCCAGAAGCAGTTGATCGCGTTCATGCGTGCCGCATTGCGGAGGCCCGAACTGCTGATTCTCGATGAAGCGACTGCCAATATCGATACCGTGACAGAACAGCTGCTCGAAGACATTCTCGACAAACTCCCCGCGGGTACGACCAAAGTCATCATTGCCCACCGCCTTAATACCATCAAGGAAGCGGACGAAATCTACTTCGTCAACGGTGGTGTGATAACAAGAGCGGGTTCGATGGAAAGCGCGGTCGATATGCTCCTGCATCACAGGATGCAGAGTTAAGAAGGCGCTGCATTGGCAGCAGATACTCATCTGCTCCACCACCTCGCGCTCAACTGATATTTTTCTTACCTTGATGAGTGAATGGCATGGCGGTTTGAAGTTGCCATTTTCGGACTCATATCTTGAAAGCAGCCAGAATTGCGCAAGGTTGCGTCGAACCTCTGCGCGAACATTCAGTGGCGAGGCGTTTTAACATGACGCGCGCACGTTGCAACTCGTCAATCTTGACGTCGAGTTCGGCTATGCGCGCATTGGCAAGGTCTCGAGCGCGCTGATGATCCTGGCTTGAATCGAGCTCAAGCAGTTCCTTGATTTCTGCGAGCGTAAAACCAGCTGTTTGCGCCATGCGGATGAACCGCAGGTTTCGCAAGTCCTCGGCACCATAACGGCGTATACCGCCGCTTTTATCAGGCACCGCCAGCAGGCCTGTGCGCTGATAGAACCGAATTGTCTCGACACCAACGTTCGCAGCGGCTGCGAGCTGGCCGACGGTTAATGATGTGGCTGCTTGACTCTGTACCATGGTACGTATGTTTACATTGTTGCCCCGATCACATCAAGAAGGCATATCAAGGAGGCGCCCAATGTCTACGACACAAACAAAGCCGGTTACAAAAATCGCCACGCTGTATCGCATGGTGATGCCTGATCATATCTGTCCGTTCGGACTGAAAGCACGCGACTTGCTGCGGCGTGAGGGATACACGGTGGACGACAATCCGCTTGTCTCGCGTGAACACACCGAGACATTCAAACGCGAACACAATGTCAGCACTACACCGCAGGTCTACATCGATGGCCAGCGTATCGGAGGTTATGACGATCTCAGGAAATTTTTTGGCAAACGTGTTCGTGATCCGAAAGCGACAAGTTATCGCCCCGTGATTGTGCTTTTTACTCTGACGTCTGCCCTTGCGCTTGCAACAAGTTACGCTGCATCCGGTGAAGCGTTTACGCGCCAGGCAGCCGAATGGTTCGTCGGTTTGTCGATGGTCGTGCTGGCTTTGCTGAAGTTGCAGAACATCGACACCTTCTCGAACATGTTTCTCAACTATGACCTGCTTGCAAAACGCTGGGTGCCGTACAGCTATGTTTATCCGTATGCCGAAGGACTGGCAGGCGTATTGATGGTTGCTGGCGCTCTCTCGTGGATATCGGTGCCCATTGCGCTGTTCATCGGAACGATCGGCGCTGTGTCAGTCATCAAAGCGGTTTATATCGACAAACGCGCGCTCAAGTGCGCATGTGTTGGCGGAGCGAGCAATGTGCCCCTGGGATTCATTTCACTTACTGAAAATTTGCTGATGATTGCGATGGCTATCTGGATGGGACTGACTACTTCCGGGTTGCTGTCTGGTGGTTCAATGACGGCATAGTGCGCCGATGTGTTATGCCATTACGCTGGCAATAGCCTCAATACGTGCCTGTCGAATGGCCGGGCCAAGCTCCTGCGTATTTTTGTGCTGTGCCACGAGACGCTGAATATCGGTTTGTTTCGCGGCCTGCAGCGCTTTCCTGAGAATGCTGGCCTGTGGGTAGGGATTATCGTCGAGCCCCAACCTGCCTCTTGCATCCGCTTCGCACGCCAGCAGGAAAAACTCGAAACGGTCGGGCCGCCGCAACGCATCGGTGGCTTCCAGAGTGGTATACAACTCTTCCGCAGTGTGACCACCGGCGCGGTGGCAACGGGTATGGTGCAGGCTGACCATGACGCCGAGGTCGCGGTGTTCGTTAGGGACCTTCAAACGCTGCGCCAGTTGCTCGATCAGTGTTGCGC
>JAZKEH010000617.1:0-3657 GCA_040387155.1 Pseudomonadota bacterium
CAAGCATGGCTCCGCTCAATGCCACGGCTGCTGCCGCATTGTTCTCACGCACCAGCGCCATTTCGTCGTGCGGCGTCAGCCACATGTAGCAACGCAGGAACACGCCGAGCAGTACAACCGTCAGTACAAAGTACGCAACAAAATCGCTGATGCCCGCCAGTGAATCCAGGATGCTCTGAATCATGGCTTACAACACCGCTGCGATGGCGTTGACGAGA
Organism: Pseudomonadota bacterium; assembly: GCA_040387155.1. GTDB lineage: Bacteria > Pseudomonadota > Gammaproteobacteria > Pseudomonadales > Pseudohongiellaceae > CAILUG01. The sequence continues at coordinate 219 of JAZKEH010000617.1, forward strand.
TAATCAAGGTTGGCGTTGTTGATACCCGCCACGTTGATACGGCTCGAACCCACCATGTAGATGCTGTATTCACCGATCAGTTTCTTGACCTGTTCAGGCGTCAGGCCGAGGAAGGAGAACATGCCCTTCTCATTCTGGATGAACGAGAAGTCGCGGTTCACGCCCTTGGCTTTCAGCTTGGCAACGAGCTGCGAACGCAGGCCGTTGATGCGGTCACGCATCTCGGTCAGTTCGGCATCCCATTCGGCTTTCAGGTTGGCATCGTCGAGAATCATGCCGACCAGTGCCGCGCCGTGTGCGGGTGGTACTGAATACATTTCACGTGCCGTGCCGATCACCTGGCTGCCAGAGGCTTCGGCAGCTGCCTGGTTGTCAGCAATGATCATCACAGTGCCGGTACGTTCGCGGTACAGACCGAAGTTCTTGGACGCAGAAGCTGCCACGATCACTTCCGGCAGTTTGTCTGCCAGCAGACGCAGGCCATAAACGTCTTCGACCAGACCATCGCCAAGGCCTTGATAGGCCAGGTCGATGAATGGCGTGAAGCCTTGTTTCTGTGCCGCTTCAGCAACTGCTTTCCACATGTCGTTGGTCAAGTCGGCGCCACAAGGGTTGTGGCAGCAGCCGTGCAACAAGACGAGGTCGCCTTTGCCGGCCGTTTTCAGCTTGTCCATCATCTGGTCGAACTTGATGTTGTGCGCGGCGTAATCGTAGTACGGGTACAACTCCAGCTTGAGGCCAGCGCTGCCGAGCAGCGGAATGTGGTTGTTCCACGTCGGGTCGCTGACAAAGATGCGGGTGCCAGGATAGCTGCGCGCGACAAATTCAGCGGCGACGCGCAAGGCACCGGAACCGCCGGGCGCCAATACAACGGACGCACGTTTGGCCTTGGCAGCGGCGTGATCATTACCCAGCAACAGATCAATGCTGTGTTTCAAAAACAGGTCAGGGCCAGCCTGGGCAATGTAGGACTTGCTGTCCTCGATTTCCCACAGCTTGTTCTCGGCTGCCTTCACGGCCTTCATGACCGGGCAGTTGCCTGCCTCGTCCTTGTAGACGCCAACGCCAAGGTCAACCTTGTTCTTGTTGGTGTCGCTTTTGTAAGCCGCTGAAAGCCCCAGAATGGGGTCTGGTGGACGCCGTTCTATTGTTTGAAACATTGCTGTATCCGTGAGTTTGTTGGAAGGATTTTGCCTGGTTCAGGCGGGGCGCGAGTATACCAGCGGGCCACCGGCAAACGTACCGGGAATATGTAAAAGTGTCCCCTTCTGCCGGCTGGCACCGGCCACCGGTTAGGGATAGGCTCCGCGCTCAGGTAAAGGCTCCACCAACAACAATGTCATCAAGAACGGCATCAAGCCAACAGGGGTAATTATGAAGATTTCACAAGCATTCGCTCGCAAGACCGTGACTGCACTGGGTTTACTGTTACTGGCCCAGCTCGCCAGCGCCCAGGCCATCCCGGACTACATCCAGCAGGCCGTGGCTTCCAAGGAACGCGTCGTTGCAATGACCGAGCGCGATGCCAACCGCCATCCTGCCGAGATGCTGGTGCTGTCCGGTCTGAAGCCGGGTGACACCATTGTTGAAATTGCCGGCGCCGGCCAGTACTACACAACGCTGCTGTCGAGCGTGGTGGGCGACAAGGGTAAGGTGCTGGTGTTCGATCTGCCTTACACCGAAGAACGCAATGGCGTGCCGAGCCGCGCCTTCTCGGCTTCACATCCCAACACGACGCACACGATCGTTGACTACAACGATATTGTGTTGCCAGCGAACGTCGATGTTGTCATGAACATCCTCTACTACCATGACCTGCCGCTGAACAATGTCGACACAGCCAAAATGAACAAGAAGATTTTCGATGCGTTGAAACCAGGTGGCGTGTACCTGATTGAAGACCACAATGCCGAAGCCGGTTCCGGCACGCGCGACACCAAGGCGCTGCATCGCATTGATCCGGCCATCATCAAGCAGGAAGTGTTGGCTGCAGGGTTTGTGCTGGCAGAGGAAAGCAAGTTGCAGGCTGTTCCTGGTGACGACAAAACCAAGATGGTATTTGCACCCGGCACCCGCGGTGCCACTGACCGCTCGGTGTTCAAGTTCGTGAAGCCGCAGTAACTGTAGTTTATCGCCAACAGGGGCCGAGGATTGCCTTGGCTCGTGTTGGCCTCAGCCTTCGCTCTTCCCTTCACTATCTCCGTCGCTCACTGCTGCCCCCTCATTGCCCAACAATCCCGCCGCCTCGTGATAAGGCAGTGCAGCGATGCCCGCCAACTGCATCGAACTGCGTAGCGACTTGCCAAGAATGAACGCAGTTATTCGCGCGTGATAACCCAGCGACGCCACATACTCCGGCAATACATCTTCGATTTTTTCCGCCCGTTCAAGCGCAGCATGCAAGGCGTCGCGTTGGCGTTCGATCATCGCCATGAACTCCTCATCGGCGGCGACTTCTTCGTTCAACTCCAGCGTCCACGTGCGATCTGTCTGCAGGATGCTGCGTCCAATGCAGCGATGCTCCATCGGACGATGCCATTCCTCCGGCGCAATCAGTGAAAGCCGATAGCCATCCGGATATTGGTAGAGCCAATACGATTTGCCGATCACAGGACTGAAACGGATCTCGCTCTGCAACACAAACAGCGAGGTGAACAGTTCCATCTCGATTTGCGTGACAGGCTTGGGCGGTACAGCAAGACGCGCAGTCTGCTGTTGAATGCCCTGCAGAACAGGTACCAGCCCTTTCCCTTGTGGATTCGGATTGCGAGGCATCGGCTTAGCCTCGCGGTGATTTGTCTACGGGCAGTTCTGTTGGCAACGGGTCGATTTTCTCGCCCTTGTTACGCAGCGGTACGCCCAACACGTCGTGGATGAAGTAGCGCGTTACCGGCACGCCAAGCAGCATGCCCCACAAACCGAAGGCGTGGTAACCGACGTACAGAATGATCAAGGTCAACACCGGATTGAGTTTGAGGTGGCGACCGTATATCAATGGATTCAGCAGATAGGCTTCCACCGCATGGATGATGACGATCAGTCCGATGACCGCAAGCGCCAGCCCAAGTCCGCCGGCATTGAGCCCCACCAACACGATCGGTATCGTCGATATGAAAACACCGAGCACCGGAATAAAGCTGCAGACAAATACGATGGCAGACAACATGGCCATCAACGGAATATCCAGAATCAGCAGGCCCAGCAGCGTCAGCACGGTGTTGATCACCGCAATCATCGCCTGCGCTTCCAGTGAACGTCCCACCAAAACACCGAAGCGGAACACCGGCATTGCCGCTTCCTGATAGAAATCGCCGACACGGGAATTCTTCAATCTACCAATGCCGCGCTTGATGCGGCCGAGATCCATCAGCAAAAGAAAACTGAATAGCAGCGCCAGCAAGGTGGTCGCGATGCCGCGATAGACCATGTCGATCGCGGC
>JAZKEH010000618.1:0-14628 GCA_040387155.1 Pseudomonadota bacterium
CGTATCCTGACCCTGGAGACCGACCTCAAGGCACGGCTATTCGACCGCATTGGCTGGCAATTGTCGCTAACCGAAGCCGGCGAATGCCTGCTACCCCGCGCGCGCCAGATCCTGCAATTGATCGAACAGACCCGCCAGGCTGTGGATGACCTGTCCGGCCAGGTACAAGGCAACCTGAAACTGGTTACCAGCCACCATATCGGTCTGCACCGGTTGCCGCGCGTACTACGCGAATACAAGAAGACCTACCCCGACGTGAAACTCAGCATCAGCTTCCTGAACTCGCAGGAAACCCACCAGAACATTCTTGAAGGCAAGGGTGAACTCGGCATCACGACGCATGAGGCCCGCCACAACGAGTCCTTGCTGACGCAGGACATCTGGCACGACACGCTGCACTTCGTCGTCGCGCGCGACCATCCACTGCTGAAGCAGAAAAGCGTGAAACTGGAAGACCTGACGGAATACACCGCCATTCTGCCCGACGTACGTTTCTATACCGGCCGCACCGTTTCCGAATTGTTTGAAAAACAGGGCATCACACTAAAGCTCGACCAGGATCTGAGCATCGACAATCTGGAAACACTGAAGGCAATGGTCTCAATCGGTGATTCGTGGAGTGTGTTGCCGGCAACCATGCTGGACGATCGCAGTGTTGTCGCGCTCAACATCAAGGGCGTTGCGCTGAGTCGGCGACTGGTTTGCATCCGCCACAAGGAACGCACATTGAGCAAGGCCGCGCAGGCGTTCCTGAAAGTACTCGAGCTTCACCGCGACTGAGCGCGTAACTCACTGGCTTTGAGTGCACAGATACCTTCGCCGCCGTATTCGAATTCAAGCCATAGAAAAGGCAAATCAGGGCGGGCTTCGTCGAGCAGCGGCCAGGTAGCGCCAGTCTCCAGCAGCAGCAAGCCATCTTCCGTCAGAAAATCTGCGGCCTGCTGCAGGATGCGCAGTGGAATCTCGAGACCATCTTCACCAGTCAGCAATCCCAATTGCGGTTCACGCAAATATTCATCCGGCAACTCTGCGTATTCTTCGGCGCCTACATACGGAGGGTTGCTGACAATCAAATCAAACTTGCCGGTGAGCTTCCCGAACAAATCAGATTCCACCAGTTGTACTCGCGTCGACAGTTTGTGCTTTTCAATGTTGATACGCGCCACTGCCAGTGCATCCGGACTCAAATCTGCCAGCACTACTTCCGCATCAGGAAACGCGACAGCGCAGGCAATGCCAATGCAACCACCGCCGGCACACAAATCGAGGATGCGACGTGGAGGCTTTGCCAACAAGGTTTCAAAACGATTGCGAATCAATTCCGCGAAGGGAGAGCGTGGTACCAACACACGTTCATCGACATAGAACGCCAACTCACAAAACCAGGCTTCCTGCAGCAGGTAGGCCAGCGGCTTGCGAGTTTCGAGCCGGAGCGTTGCGATGCGCTCGACTTCGCTCACCAACGCAGGTGGCAACTGTGTGTCCAGTTCCAGCAAGGGCATACCGTTGCGACGCGCCAGCGTTTCCAGCAGCCAGCAGGCCTCATCCCACGCGTTGTCAGTGCCATGCCCAAAAAACAATTCGGCCTGCTCAAAGGCTGCGGTGATCCTTTGCAAACATTCCTGCGTATTGGTGACATCTTGCAACAACATCGGCCTGCTTTACCCTGCTTTCGTATTCGCGTAGGGTGCGCAGTTTAGCCGTAACCGGGAAGTATTAGTATGAAAGACGCTTACGCCAGCATCATCAAATCCATCGGCGAAGACCTCAATCGTCCGGGCCTGACGGGCACGCCGGAACGCGCCGCCAAGGCCATGGAGTTCCTGACCCAGGGCTATCGGCAGAACGTCGATGACATCATCAATGGTGCGATGTTCCCCACCACATCCAATGAGATGGTCATCGTCAAGAACATTGAACTGTACTCAATGTGCGAGCATCACCTGCTGCCGTTCATCGGCAAATGCCATGTGGCCTATCTGCCAACCGGCCGGGTGATTGGATTGTCGAAGATTGCCCGCATCGTTGACATGTTTGCGCGTCGCTTGCAGATCCAGGAACAGCTGACGCAGCAGATTGCCGAAACCATCATGGACAAGACCAATGCGCTTGGCGTTGGCGTGATCATCGAATCACAGCACATGTGCATGATGATGCGCGGCGTGCAAAAACAGAATTCGATCATGACGACGTCGTGCATGCTCGGCGCCTTCCGCGAACGTCAGAGCACGCGCACCGAGTTCCTGTCGCTGATCAAGTAGCAAGGCTCAAGCAAAGAAATGCCTGATTAATCCAGCGATCTCACCAGCCTGGCCGTCCATGTGCTGGTGATGTCCGCCCTGCAGTTGATGCACTTCAATATTCTTCAGATAGCCTAGCCGCTGCTTCAGCATCTGCTGCCGATGCGGCTTTTGCTGCCAGAACCCGGGCGCCAGCACCAAGGCGACCGGACAGGCAATCTGTACCATGAAGGCACGCACCTGCTCTTCACTCAGACTCAGTGGATTCAGGATGCGCAGACGTGGATCCAGATTCCAGTAGCAACCCTTGTCGTCACAGACGATGCCACGCTTACCGAACATCGTCGCAGCTTCCAGGCTGATGCCCTTGTCGGCGCGCGCACGTACGGCGGTGTCAAAATCACGGTAGTAATTGCGTTGACGAGCCTTCAGGGATTCCATGTCCGCCAACGCCTCGCGCATTTGCTGCGGCAATTTGTCGGGCTCTGTGGTGAGCGGTCCTACCGAATCCAGCAGGAACAGCTTGCTGAGTTCCTGCGGGTACAACGCGGCGTATAAACAGGCAGTGGCACCGCCCATCGAATGGCCCAGCAATTGAAATTGTTGCCAACCGAAATGTTCGACGACTGCGCGAATCTCAGTGATATAGCTCCAGATGTAATACGGCGCAGACAGCGGGCGTGGCGTGGAAAGACCATGGCCAGGAAAATCCAGTGCGACGATGCGATAGCCGGGAAGCAGCGGCGCCAACACTTCGAAAGACGCGGCGTTGTCTTGCCAACCGTGCAATGCAAGGATCGGCGGTGCATCAGCGGGCCCGGTGATGCGCACCGCGCAGTCCTGACCATGCGGCAATCGCAGCATTGATTCCTGCCACACCACACTCACAACACTATACCCGCGCCTGCAGGCGGAATTGTCCGGCGCCACAGCCCGCATCAACAACATCGCAGTGCACGGCATTGAGTTCACTGGTACCGAAGACATGCATGATCTGCATATCCGCTCCCGTCAACACGGCATACAGCTCGGACACCAGGGGATTGTGGGTTACCAGTAGCACATGCTCGACCTGCAACGTACGCAGGTGATCGAGAACCTTGAAAGCGCGATGCTCTGGGGTCAGTACCGGTTGGGGAAGCGGTCGCAGGCTCGAGCCAAGTTCCGCCATGAACACTTCAGCGGTCTGTGTGGTGCGCAAATAGGGACTGTGCAGACAAAGATCCAGCGGGACTTTGCGGGCAGCAAACTGACGGGCGACATCCCGCACTTCAAGTTTGCCTCGCCCCGTCAGGGCACGTTGAGGATCATCATACTGGCGGGCTTCAGCCTCACCATGACGCAGCAGATAAAGATTCATCGGCCGGCGCTGACTTCAGCGCGTTGCCCCGCTGTCACGTTCAGGATCGTAGAATGAATCGTCTTCGCCATCGTCCGGCATTGATTCGCTGAGAACAGCAATATCCTGCTTTGACGTCTCCGCATCGGCAGGCATCACCGTACCGGTCTTCGGCTCGATGATTTCTTCCGCGCTGGCATCGGCATCAGGGAACGGTGTGAACGGAAATGGTTTCTGTTCAGTGGCAAACAGCATGAAGCTGACAATCTGACCGAGATAGACAGCAGCAACAGCACCGAGCTTCTGCAACTGCTCATTGACCTCGCCCGTGATCAGCACGATGACCGTCTGCACGATGCAGATGACAATCACTGCCAGCCACAGTGCCCACAGCACCAGCGCAAAAATCAGCATGAACAGGATGCGTACCCAGAACGTGGCAGACAGCAGATTGGCCCTGATTTGATCTTGATTCATGTTTCCCCCGGTTTCTGTTACTGGCAGCGAAGCCGCAGAGGCGGCTGTTCAAGCCCGCATCGATTTCGCTTTGCCTACGACAAACTCTACATCAAGTTCGGTTTCGGTCAGCATCACTGATGCAATTATATGGCCGATAGGAGCCTTGTTATAAATAATCTCGTACAAGCCACTGCACAACGGCATTGCTACCCCGAGTTCATCGGCCTTTTCCTTGACCTGCTTCAAGGTGTTCACACCTTCTGCTACCTGACCCAGCTCATTGATGATCAGGTCGATGTCCTTGCCTTCACCCAGGGCCTTGCCGACCCGGAAATTGCGGCTCAGTGGCGAGGAACAGGTGACGATCAGATCGCCGACGCCAGACAGACCGAGAAAGGTCATCGGATCGGCGCCAAGGCGGACACCGAAGCGCGCCATTTCAGTAAGGCTGCGCGTGATCAACATGGCAATGGTGTTCTGGCCCATCCCCATCGCATCGGCCAAACCGGCGATGATTGCGTAAATATTCTTCAGTGAGCCGCCCAGCTCAACGCCGAGCATGTCGTCGTTGCCATAAACGCGGAAGGTGTCCGAACGCAGGGTTTCCTGCACGAGATGGCGTATTTCAGCATCAGCGCTGGCGATAACCGTGCCGGTGGGACTGCGATTGACGATTTCCTTGGCAAGGTTGGGACCGCTCAACACCCCAATGCGTGCCGTCGGCACTTCTTCCGCCAGAATCTGGCTCATCAGACTGAAGGTGATGGATTCGATACCCTTGGTGGCCGTGATCAGAATGACGCCAGGGTGCAGCAGTGGCTTCATCTGGCGCACTACCGCGCGGAAACTGCTGCTGGGCACCGCAACGAAAATCATGTCGACGCCGCTGACTACCGCCTGCAGGTCGTGGGCAGCATTGATGCTGGGGTGTAATTCGTGACCGGGCAGATAAACCGCATTGACCCTGGTCTGATTGAGGGATTCGACTTGTTCTGGATCGCGCATCCACAACTGGGTCTGATGGCCATTGCCAGCAATGATGTTGGCTATCGCCGTCCCGAAACTGCCACCACCGATGACGCCGACTTTTTTGACTGACATGCTGTACTGACCCATCCACAGTTTCCGGCTTCAACGTGTCCGGTTACCGGCCGGGAAGATAACAGCTCGGTATGGGCAACTCCAGCATCATGCCGGCCACCTCCGACGGACTGTTGCTTTGCCGGACTCGCAGCCATCACATAGAATCCACCGCCCCGGACTGCTGAGTCGACAACAGTCCCGCTGCCAAGGCTGTTATATGACGATCGATCTTTGGACGACCATCAAGAAGGAAATCAGTGAACAGGTGATGTTTGAACCTGCATTGGGCGCATTCTTTTCGCGTCGCATCCTCCAGCACGACAGCCTGGCCTCAGCCCTCAGCGATCTGTTGTCGATGAAACTGGCCTCGCCCGACATGCCGCAGCAGTCACTGAAGCCGTTGTTCGACGAAGCGTTCCGCCGCGACGACGCCATCCTGGAAGCGGCTGAAAAGGATTTGTTGACAGTACGGGAACGCGATCCCGCTGTTCGTTATTACTCGACTGCCCTGCTCTACTTCAAAGGGTTCCAGGCGTTGCAGGCTTACCGTGTAGGCCATTGGCTGTGGCAACAGGAACGCCACGCCATCGCGCTGTGGTTGCAGAGTCAGGTCAGTGAAGTCTTCACCGTCGACATCCATCCAGCAGCACGCATTGGTTCCGGCATTCTGGTTGACCATGCGACAGGCATCGTCATCGGCGAAACCTGCGTGCTCGACAACAACATCTCCATCATGCAGGGCGTAACCCTCGGCGGCACCGGCAAGGAAACCGGTGATCGTCACCCAAAGATCAAATGCGGCGTGCTGATCGGTACCGGCGCCATCATTATCGGCAATGTCACGATAGGCGAAGGCGCCAAGGTGGCGGCTGGCAGTGTCGTGCTGAGTCATGTGGAGCCGCACACGACGGTGGCGGGCATTCCGGCAGTCAAGGTCGGCAAGCCGCGCGACGATCAGCCAGCGCTCGACATGGATCACGACATCAATCCGTGCGATTGAGTTTCAGACTCGCCCTGATCTGCTCGCCCGTAAAACCCCGTTGCATCAGAAAGCGCTGGATGCGCTGCAGCTCTGCGGCAGTGGGTTTGTCATCAAGGCGGAATTTTCGCTGCAAGACCTGCTGACACGCGGCCACCCAATCGGGGCCGGTTTCGTACAGGGATTGCTTCAACAACGCGCCGTCGATCTTGCGCGGCTGCAAGCCGGCGGCAATCTTGAGGGGACCATCGCCGCGGGTGCTGCGATAGCGGATATAGGCTTCAACAAAACGTTGATCCGACTGGAGCTGGTCGGCGACGAGCTGATCGAGTACTGGCCGCAGTATCGCGTGCTCATCAAAGTCGGGATGGCGATCTTTCAGCTTGCCTAGCAATTCATGCCAGCTGTGCTCGCGCCGCGCGAGCAAACCCATGGCAGTGAGCCGAGCTTTGAGTAAGGGATCATCACTCACGCGCAGCCCGCCTCACGCCAACCGCCTCTATCAGGCTTCCGCTTCTTCTTCGGTTTCGGCATTGGCTGTGCCGCTGCCGCCGTTGGCCATCAGTACAGCGCGCAACTTGCCTTCAATTTCCTGCGCTATCGCCGGATGCTCAGCCAGATACGCCACGGAGTTCTTCTTGCCCTGGCCAATCTTTTCACCCTTGTAGGCGTACCAGGCGCCGGATTTTTCCACCAGATTGTTGGCCACGCCGAGGTCGATGATTTCGCCATTGCGGGAGATGCCGGTGCCGTAATAAATCTCGAACTCGGTCTGCTTGAACGGCGGTGCTACCTTGTTCTTCACCACTTTGACACGGGTTTCGCTGCCGACCACTTCTTCGCCGTCCTTGATGGAGCCGATGCGGCGGATGTCGAGACGTACCGAAGCGTAGAACTTCAATGCGTTACCACCGGTCGTCGTTTCCGGCGAACCGAACATGACACCGATCTTCATGCGGATCTGGTTGATGAAGATAACGAGCGTGTTGGTGGTCTTGATATTGCCGGTCATCTTGCGCAGTGCCTGCGACATCAGACGCGCCTGCAGACCCATGTGGCTGTCGCCCATGTCGCCTTCGATTTCGGCGCGTGGTGTCAACGCAGCAACGGAGTCGATGACAACAACGTCAACAGCGCCGGAGCGCACAACCATGTCGCAAATCTCCAATGCCTGTTCGCCGGTATCAGGCTGGCTCACCAGCAGGTTGTCGACATCGACGCCCAGCTTTTTGGCATAAATCGGATCGAGTGCATGCTCAGCGTCAATGAACGCGCAAGTGCCACCGGCTTTTTGTGCCTGTGCGATTACCTGCAAGGTCAGCGTCGTTTTGCCCGACGATTCCGGTCCGTAGATTTCAACGATACGACCCTTCGGCAGACCGCCGATACCAAGTGCCATGTCGAGGCCAAGTGAGCCGGTGGAGATGGCCGGAATGGCGTGACTTTCGTGATCGCCAAGACGCATCATCGAGCCCTTGCCGAACTGGCGTTCGATCTGCGCGAGTGCTGCTGCCAGCGCCTTGTCTTTATTAGGGTCTTTGTTGACTTCTTTATTGCTGCCTTTGTCTGCCATCGTATGAGTCCTGAATGAGAAAAGATTGATTTTTTCGAGGGATTTCGCATTCTGGCATTTAGCCAGGACACTCCGCGCCGGACTAACCTGCGGCTCTCACGGGATGCCTGCATTAAAGCAGGGAAACTCAGTTTCTTCCAAAAAAACTGGCGTCAGAATATCGATGCCCGTAAAGAGTGTCAAGTATGTAAAGCTTTACAGGCCATCATGATGCCGTTACACTTCTGCCCCATGCATGCAATTCAAGAAAAACTCCTCGAATTATCAAAGAAGCAGAACCTGGCCAAAGTCAGTCTGCGGGAAATGGCAAAGCTGATTGCCATGCCGGATGAGCCTGCCCAGAAAATCAAACACCATTTGCAGCAGTTGCAAAAAAAGGGCTTTTTGAGCATCGACCGCGCCAAGGGGCTCATGAACCGTTCCGCTCCCAACTCCACCATCACCAAAGACTTTGCCGGCAAGAACTCCAGCCTTTTCTCGATTCCCATAATCGGCACGGCCAATTGCGGCCCTGCCACCCTCTTTGCCGAAGAAAACTTTCAGGGCTTCCTGCGTGTCTCAAGCAAGTTGGTCGGACGATCAAGGCCGACCGGCCTGTACGTAATACGAACCGACGGCTCCTCCATGAATCGGGCAAAAGTCAATGATCGCTTCATAGAAGACGGGGATATGGTGATCGTCGATGGGAGCTGCAAAAGCCCGCGGGAAAACGACGTCGTGCTCGCGATCATTGACGGCAATGCGACGATCAAGAGATTCATCGATGACCGCGACAACGGCCAGATTGTGCTGAAAGCAGATTCTTCTTTCGATTACGATCCTATCCATCTGCATCCCGACGATGACTTTCAGATCAGCGGAAAAATCATCGCCGTTATCAAGAAGCCAAAAACTTAACTGCACAGGCCGGACCAGCATCGTACTTTGAGTACTGTCCGCCTTCGGATACCATCCGATTTCAATTTTCTGGCTATCCTCCTTTGAACGCCCCGCCCTCCCAACATACCCCGATGATGCAGCAATACCTTGCAATGAAGCAGGAGTATGCCGGCGTCCTGTTGCTCTATCGCATGGGTGATTTCTACGAGCTGTTTTTCCAGGACGCCGTGCGTGCCTCGGAGCTGCTCGCAATCACGCTGACTGCGCGTGGCAAGGCCTCTGGTTCCCCAATTCCGATGTGCGGTATTCCTTACCACGCTGCAGAGCGCTATCTCGCCAAACTGGTGGAGCACGGCGAGTCAGTCGCCATCTGTGAGCAGATAGGCGATCCCGCCACCAGCAAGGGGCCGGTTGAACGCAAGGTTGTACGCCTGATCACGCCCGGCACGCTCAGTGATGAAGCGCTGCTGAAGGAATACCAGGATTTGTTGCTGGCCGCTGTTTGGCAGCAAGGGGAACTCTATGGATTGGCAGCGCTCGATGTCAGCACGGGCCGTTTCACCGTGCTTGAGTGTCAGGGCGAAACCAACATGCAAGCCGAGTTGCAACGTTTGAATCCGGCTGAATTACTGATTGCGGAAAACCAGACTACTGCAACCGCCCTTGCCAACCGCAAAGGCCTGCGCAAGCGCCCTGCATGGGAGTTCGACTACGACACCGCCCTGCGTTGTCTGACCCGCCAGTTCAATACCGACAGTCTGCAGGGATTTGGCTGTGCCCATCTGCCATTGGCCATCCAGGCGGCAGGCTGTGTGCTGAACTACGCGCGGGACACGCAACACAGCGAACTGGCCCATTGCCAGAACCTGCGCGTTGAAAACAGCGGTGACAGTCTGGTGCTGGATGCGATCAGTCGCCGCAATCTGGAAATCGATATCAATCTCGGCGGTACCTTCAGCAATACACTGGCGTCAGTGTTTGATTGCTGCGCAACCACGATGGGCAGCCGTCTGCTGCGACGCTGGCTGAACCGCCCCATTCGCGCGCATGACGAAATTCGCGCACGCCAGCAAGCCGTGCAAAGCCTGCTCGACAATTATCGTTTTGAATCACTGCGCCCCTTGCTGAAACAGATCGGCGACATCGAGCGTATTCTGGCGCGCGTCGCATTGCGTTCGGCGCGCCCACGCGATCTGTCCAAATTGCGGGAAGCCCTGCACTGCCTGCCGGCGGTGCAAGCGGAGTTGCAGGAAATGACAGACCCGCATCTGGAGCTGTTGGCCAACCGCATCAGTGTCTATCCGACGCTCGCCGAGTTGTTGCAAGCGGCCATCATGGAAAACCCACCGGTCGTGATCCGTGAAGGCGGCGTCATCGCCGACGGTTACGATCCCGAACTGGATGAACTGCGCCAGCTCAGCAGCAATGCGGGCGACTTCCTGCTGCGGCTGGAAGAGGAGGAACGCGCCAATACCGGCCTTTCCACTCTCAAGGTTGGCTTCAATCGCGTGCATGGCTACTACATTGAATTGAGCCGCATGCAATCGGAAACGGTACCGGCCCACTTCATGCGCCGGCAGACGCTGAAGAACGCCGAGCGCTATATCACGCCCAAGCTGAAGGAATACGAAGACAAGGTGCTGAGCGCCGGCAGCAAGGCGCTCGCGCGTGAAAAAGCCTTGTATGACGCGCTGCTGGAAACAATCGCCGCAGAGCTGGCACCGTTACAGAACAGCGCCTTTAGCCTGGCTGAGCTCGACGTGCTGCACAATTTTGCCGAGCGCGCTGTGGTGTTGAATCTCAGTTGCCCTGAACTGGTTGACGAAGTGGGCATCTCCATTACCGGTGGCCGTCACCCGGTGGTTGAACAAGTCAGCCAATCCGCCTTTGTCGCCAATGATCTGCTGTTCAACGACGACCGCCGCATGCTGATCATCACAGGTCCGAACATGGGCGGTAAATCCACCTATATGCGGCAAGCGGCGCTGATCGTGCTGCTCGCGCATACCGGCTGCTTCGTGCCCGCGAAAGCAGCACGTATCGGACCGGTGGACCGCATCTTTACGCGCATTGGTTCTTCCGATGACCTCGCCGGCGGCCGCTCTACCTTCATGGTGGAAATGACAGAAACTGCCAACATCCTGCATAACGCCACCGCCTGCTCCCTGGTCCTGATGGACGAGATCGGCCGTGGCACCAGCACCTTTGACGGCCTTGCACTGGCCTGGGCAACGGCCTTGCACATCGCCACCACGCTTAAAGCACTGACGCTGTTTGCCACCCACTATTTCGAACTGACCGCCCTGCCCGACGACTACCCCGGCGTGGCCAATGTGCATCTTGACGCCGCCGAACATGGTGACGGCATCGTCTTCCTGCATGCCGTCAAACCCGGCCCTGCCAACCAGAGCTATGGTCTGCAGGTGGCCCAACTGGCCGGCATTCCGAAGCCGGTAATCGTGCAGGCCCGCAAGAAATTGCAGCAGCTTGAGCGGGACGAGGGCTTCAAGAGCGGACTGGAGACCAAGCAGACCCAGGTCCAGAACGACCTGTTCGCGTCGCTGCCCGGGCATCCTGCCCTCGACATGCTGGATGCCAGCGACCCGGACCAGCTCAGCCCCCGCCAGGCGCAGGAATTACTCTACCGGCTCAAGGAGTTGCGGAAGCACTAGCCGCAGTCCGGCGCTTAATCGTCGGCAGGCAGTTCATAACATTTGCGGGTTGCTGGTAGAATTCGCGGCCTTGCGAACTGCCAAAGGCAGCTGACGCACCCCATTCAGGTTCCAGGAGTAGCAACAATGACCTTTGTCGTAGGTGAAAACTGTATCAAGTGCAAACACACCGACTGTGTCGAAGTGTGCCCGGTCGATTGTTTCTATGAAGGCCCCAACATGCTCGTCATCAACCCCGACGAGTGCATCGACTGCGCGCTTTGCGAACCAGAATGCCCGGCGGATGCCATTTTCGCGGAAGATGAAGTACCGGAAAATCAGGTCGAATTCACCGCGCTGAATGCCGAGTTTTCGCGCAGCTGGCCCAACATCACTGAAATGAAGCCGGCACCGGCTGATGCCGAAGAATGGGACGGCAAGCCCAACAAGATCAAGCTGCTGGAACGTGACTGGCCGGCCTGAGCTGACAACTACTTCACTCGATAGTAGCGGTCTTGTCCCGCCATAGCCCCTGAGGGCAAAGGCGGAAACAACACATCAAGAACTGCGTACGCCTCCAATCGAGTAGGCCTCTGCCCTTCATGAAGAGTCTCAGTCGTGTAGATGTTCGGCAAAGAAACCGTCGCGCTCCATCATCCTGCGCAACTTGCCCAGCGCCTCAATCTGCAATTGCCGCACTCTTTCCCGGGTAATGCCCACATCTTCGCCCACTTTTTCCAGCGTGCCATCTTCATGGCCCTGTAGACCAAAACGTCGTACAACGACATCGCGGTGACGCTGTGACAATTTGCCCAGCCATACATCAACGTTGCTCTCAATATCGCGCGTTTCCAGAATTTTCTGCGGTTCGGTGTCCTTGCTGGAGGAAATATTGTCAATCAGCGTGCTGTCGGAATCTTCACTGACCAACTGATCGGCTGAGCAGAATTTGATGTGCAACCCCATCAACCGTTTTACTTCCTTCACTGACTTGCCGGTCTTCGCAGCCAGCTCGGGGAAAGACGGTTCACGTGCCAGCAAGTCACGCAATTGCTCGCTGGCCCGCACGCAGGCCTGGATGTCCTTCATCACATGGATGGGGTAACGGATTGTCTGCGAATGATTCATCAGCGCGCGATCAATGGCCTGCTTGATCCACCAGGTTGCGTAGGTAGAAAAGCGATAACCCATATTGGGATCGTATTTTTCAACGGCGCGGATCAAACCCAGATTGCCTTCTTCAACCAGATCCAGCAGACAGAGCCCACGATTCTGGAAACGCTTGGCAATTGCCACCACCAGGCGCAGGTTCGATTCAATCATGCGGTTCTTGCTGGGGCGCGATCCGAGTGCGACTTCGCGCGCGAGCTGCACTTCCTGCTCTGCATTCAGCAACGGCAGATAACCGATCTCATTGAGGTATAGCGTAGTGGCGTCGAGCGACGTTTCATCGCCGCGATAGTGCGCGGCTTCCTCTTCAACACCGCCGACTTCTGCCGATTCAGCAGCGGCGGAAGCACCGTCGGTATCAGCCTGGTACGCAGACTCTGGCTGGCGTGAAGAAGAATGATTGTTTTTGTCAGCATCCTGGAGGTTGTTGGATACCGAAGACTGCTTGACTGAATTTTCCTTTCCGCTTTGCTTGCCGTTCTTGCTGCCGCTTCTACCCATTTGCTTCATGAAAAAATCCCTTCTCTGCACCATTTTTATAGTTATCGCACGCCGCGAGAACTGGCAGTTATAAATCCGGGAACCTCCGGTAACTGCACTAAAACCAGCCTGATTCGGGGGCGAGCTGTTGTTTTCCTTCCATGGTATTCCCTGCAATCCAGTCGCAAGGAGTCCTCTTGCAGTATAGTAAAGACTGCAATTTGTGCAAAAAAATTTTAAATACTTTTTAAAGAAACTATTTAGCGCGCAGGCAGGAACTGCATTGGGTCGGACGGCTTGCCGTCGACGCGTATTTCAAAGTGCAGCATGTTGCGATCAATGCCACTGGAGCCGAGTTCAGCGATCTTCTGCCCCTTGGTGACGCGATCCTTTTCCCCGACCACCAACGCACGATTGTGGGCATAGGCACTCAGGTAACGATCGTTGTGTTTGATGATGATCAGGTTGCCGTAGCGCAACAGTCCACTGCCGGCATAAACCACTTCACCATCGGCAGCAGCGAGCACTGCATCGCCTTCATTGCCGCCGATATCGATGCCCTTGTTGTCGGCTGCACTGTCGGCAAAGCGGCCAACAATGTTGCCGCGGTGCGGCCAGGCCCAGTCAACGGCACCGGTGCCTGATACGCCAGTGTTGGCGGCAACCGGCGGTGGAGCCGTGTTGCGCGCAGTTGCGGGCGGCGTTGTGACGGGAGGAGGTGTGGTGGTTGCTACCGGCGGCGTCACAGCTGCAGGTGGCAACGTTGCAGCCGGCGGTGTTGCAGCAGCTCCGTCGGTCGATGGCAATGGCGTGCGGGCAGGACGATCACTGGGTGGCAAGGATGAGCGGCGAGTCGTGGTGCCGGTAACCTGCACGGGATTCACGGCCGTCACTGCACTGGTCGTCGTTTCCGAAGAACGCGGTGCTGCAGCCACGGCGGCGCCACCACCCGGTTGCGAACGCAAATCCACTGTCAGCAATTGGCCCGGTGTCAGATTGTAGGGTTCACGCAAATTGTTGACGCGCGCCAAGGCGGCGAAATCCAGATCGTACATCCACGCCACGGCATAAAGCGTTTCACCCTGGTTGACGAGATGCTGTCTGCCCGCGTTGAGAAACAGCGGCTCACCGCCTGCCAGATCCACAGGCGCCTGATAACGACTGCTGCAACCCGCCAGCAACGCAACACCCACAATCATCAGCCACAAACCAGAACGCATGCTTCACCTTGTTCAACGATTAACTTCAACAGCTCACTTCGTGTGCAACGCCGCAAAACGGCAACCTTGCATGGGCCGGTATTGTAAGCACATGCGCGGCCAAGCGGCAGCCGCTGTGAGACGCTTGTCTGCAGCCGGCGCTGCCAGAGAGGTCAATTGCTTCATTGTTCGGTCGGCATTCAGTTACATTGCCAATCCCGTTGATGCTGACCTGTAACCATGACTACACCCTTGGTACTCGCCTCCTCCTCTCCCTACCGGCGCGAACTGTTGCAGCGACTTCGGTTGCCTTTCATTTGGGACAGTCCACAGGTCGATGAAACTCCGCTGCCCGACGAGAGCGTAACCGCCCTGACCCGACGGCTTGCACTGGCCAAGGCGCAGGCGGTAGCACTGCGTCATCCGGCAGCGCTGATCATCGGCTCCGACCAGGCCTGCGTGCGCGACGGGGATCCCACGTTAATCGGCAAACCGGGGGCTTTCGAAGTGGCACAGCAGCAGTTGCAGGCCTGTAGTGGTCGCAGCGTCAGCTTCCACACCGCGCTGGTGCTGCTG
>JAZKEH010000618.1:14638-14863 GCA_040387155.1 Pseudomonadota bacterium
TTCCGCGTCGACTTTCGCGTATTGAGTGATGCCGAGATATGTCACTACCTGCACCTGGAACAACCCTACGACTGTGCCGGCAGCTTCAAGGCGGAAGGACTCGGCATCACGCTGTTCAAGGCGATGGAAGGACGCGACTTCCATAGCCTGATTGGCCTGCCGCTGATCAGCCTGTGCGACTTGCTGCGCCAGGCCGGCATGGATCCACTGCAACCCGGCTAACGT
>JAZKEH010000619.1:0-6440 GCA_040387155.1 Pseudomonadota bacterium
CATTCACCAATACCAATGATGCGTGGTACGGCCGTTACATCTACAACAAGGAAGTGCTGGCAACGCCGTTTGCCATCTACCGGCCGACTGATGGCCGGCCACCGATTGTGATTCCGGCCGGCGAATACGCGTTTTCCGAAGTGTTGCTGGCGATGCAGATGGGCACGCAGCGCAAGTGGTCGGGCAATGCCAACATCCAGGGTGGTCAGTACTATAACGGCGATCACATGCAGTACAAAGGCAACGTGACGTGGCGACCCAATCGGCATTTCAGTGCGGATGTGTCGATGACGCTGGATGACATTGAGCTGCCGGCGGGCAATTTTCTTGTGCGGCAGATCGGGTTTACGACGGTGTATGCGTTTTCGGCGCGGCTGTCTTGGAGCAACCTGATTCAGTATGACAATATTTCTGAAAACCTTGGGATCAATAGTCGGCTGCATTGGATTCCGAAGGCGGGGCAGCAGGCTTTCGTTGTTTTGAATTGGGGGCTTATTGATCCGGATAAGGACAATTCGTTTGATTCTACTGTGGCTGATTTGTCTCTGAAGTTTAACTACACGTTTAGGTTCTGATTGGTTTGGTGCTCTGCGCAGAGCCTGGAGCGGGTACAAGAGCACTGAGCTTGAGCTACTGCTGGTACCAGGGATAGTTGGGAGAAATCAGATCGATCGTTTGCGGAGGAAGGCATCCAGCTCGGCAATGTTGGCTTTGACGCTGGGCATGTTGGGATTTACTTCGAGGGCGCCGTGGAGGGCGTTGCGGGCGCCTTCGTAGTCTTTCATGCCCATCTTGACGAGGCCGCGGCCGGAGAGGGCGCCGAAGTGGAAGGGTTCGAGGGAGAGGGTTTTCTGGATGTCGAGTTCGGATTTGGGATAGTCGCCCATCAGGAAATAGAGGGTGGCGCGTTTGTTCCAGGCTTCGGCGAAGTCGGGGGCGAGTTCGATCAGTTGGGTGTAGGTGGCGAGGGCGCCGGTGAGGTCGCCGCTGTTCATCTGCAGGACGCCGCGTTCCATCAGTGAGGAGCAGGCAGGGTTCTTGTGCTCGGTCCAGATACCCCAGATGGTGGCTTCCAGTGGAGCGGCTTCGGTGGTGGAGGTGGCCTTGTGCAGTTGGGCGAACAGCTCTTCCAGCCGCGGGTCATTTTGATCGGCAGTCGCGCTGCCAACCAGCAGGATGCCCGTCATAAAAATGACGGTTCGGAGCGAGGTTTTGAAGGCAGATCGGCTGACAAATGAAAGCTGCGACATGGGTCACCATTAAAATTCTCGAAGCCTAAACGTACTCTGGTATTCTCTTTGCAAGCAAGCTTTCGCGAAAAGCAGCCAGAACGTCACCAAGCGTTTTTATACCGATGGAGCTCCCTGCATGTCCCCCCTTATTCGTCTCTCTAGTCGCCTCTCCAGCCGCATCTCTGCCACCTTGTTGCTCGCTTCCCTGTTGCCGGTGATATCACTGACAGCCTGTTCTGCTGAGCCCTCCGCAACTCCTGCAACTCCTGCAACTCCTGAAACTCCTGAAACACCAGCAAACGCTGTGCCTGCGGCAGGTCCGGCACCGGCTGCTGCAACGCCGGCAGTTGCTGCAGTAGTGCAACCACTCAATCCCTTGCCTGGCCTTGAAGCCCAGGTGCCTGTCATTACCGACAAGGAAGTAATCCGCATGCAGACATCAGCAGGCGATGTTGTCATCGAGGTATACCCGCAGGCAGCGCCCAATGCGGTGCAGCGCTTTGTCGAGTTGGTGCAAAGTGGGTTCTACGACAACACGCCGGTGTCGCGCGTAGTGCCCGGTTTCGTGGCGCAGTTCGGCATCAACTGGCGCGAACCGCACAAGACGTGGGAAGAAAATACTTTTGCTGATGACCCTACGCTGTTTGCGCTGGAGCGCGGCACGCTGGCCTTTGCCAAGGGTGGCATCGACAACAACTCAACCCAGGTCTTCATCAACTATGCCGAGAACAACCGGCTGGCGGCACGGCAGTACAACTTTACCACGTTTGGCAAGGTCGTCAGCGGCATGGAAGTAGTAGACATGTTTCTCGATATTGGCGAGCCCGGCATGGGACTCGACCAGGAACGGTTGTGGCAGGACGGTGAAGCCTATCTGGCCTCGCTGGAACTGAAACCAACAATGATCCTGCATGCGGAAGTGGTTGCTGCGGAACCCGCAAAATGAAACCTGCCGCCTTATGGTTGGCACTCTGCCTGTTGGCGTCCTGGTGTTCAGCCCAGGAAGCGCAGCGGGTGACGATAGGCACTGTCAGCGGTCAGCTGGTCGCCAATGAAACGGCCAACAGCGCGCTATTCAGCGACTACCTCGCTACCCGCATTCCGGGTTACCGCTTCGAAGTTGCTCCCTTCAATACCATCGAAACAATGATTGCGGCGGTCGATGCCGGCCAGGTGGACTTTGCCTTCATTACGCCGGTGGCCTATGTGCAATTGTCGGAACGCCACGAGCTGCGCCCCCTGGCGACGGTGACGCAGGAAGTGGAAGGCAACATCTATCCATGGCTGGCCAGCAGTGTGTTTGTGCGGGCTGATCGCGCGGATTTGCAGACGCTCGGCGATGTCGTTGACGAGCGCGTAATGGCGCTGTCGCCGCTGGCGCTCGGCGGCTGGCTGGCGGCGTTGCGCGAATGGCGCGCGCTGGACATTGATGAAACCCAGGACTTCCAGGAACTGGTGTTTGATTTTTCATACCTCAATGTCTTGCAGGCTGTCTGCAGCGGTCGCACCGACATTGGCGTGTTGCCGACCAGTACGTTCCTGCAGAATCGCGCCACCTGTGAGGTGCCGCTGCGCGTGCTGAAGATGCAGCCGCCCTATGTGAATCCCCGTTTTCCGTTTGAGTCCAGTTCACGCGCCTATCCTGAAGTGGCCTTTGCGCTGGTAGGTGTTGTTGACGAGCAGTTGGTAAATGAGCTGACGACGGCATTGCTGGCCATTCGCCAGGGCAGTCCGGAAGCCACTGCCATCAACGTTGCCGGTTTCACTGCGCCACTGAGCTACGACGCCGTGGCCGAGCTGATGCAGGACGTGCAGGTGGCGCCGTTCGAAGGCTATGGCGAGGTCACGCTTAATCAAGTGTTGCAGCAACACCGCGGCAAGCTGGCGATGCTGATGTTCTTCATTGCCGCTGTACTGGTGCTGGCCTATGTCAGGAATTTCCTGTTGCAGCGCAAGGTCAAACAGTCGGAATTGTTTCGCAACCAGATCTTCACACGCTCACAGTTTGCAGTGGTCATCGTTGATGCCAGAACGCTCGACTTTGTCGATGTCAACGCGGCGGCGATTACGCTGCTGGGGTTCAACAAGCGCGATGAAGTCATTGGCAAGTCACCGTTGATGGTGCTGGCCGACATCCAGTACGACGGCCGCGAGATCAGCGAAAGCCTCGATAGCATGCGCAACCTGATGGAGCGCGACGATGGTCCGCTTGTCATTGAATGGCTGCTGAAGCGGCCGAACGGCGAGTTGTGGGACGCAGAAGGCCACATCGTGCCGTTCACCTATGGCGCGAGTCATTTCATCCAGGTGACGCTGGTCGATGTCACTGAACGCAAACGTATCGTCAAGGAACGCGAGAAGATGGAGCAGCAGTTGCGGCATTCGCAGCGACTGGAATCAATCGGCCGTTTCTCCGGTGCCATTGCGCACGACTTCAACAATCTGCTGACGGTCATCAATGGCTACAGTGAATTGCTGTTGCTGAATGCGGATGAAGGCGATCCACAACGCAACATCTACAAAGAGATTACGCAGGCCTGTTCGCGTGCCGGCGACCTTACCAACCAGCTGTTGACCTTCAGCCGCCGTCGCATCGCCCGCATGGAGCCACTCGACGTCAACCGCATCATTGCCGACTCGGCATCGATGTTCCGTCGCCTGCTCGGCGAAACCATTACGTTGAACACCTCGCTCAGCACCGAGCTCGGCCTGACGATGGCGGACACCGGCCAGTTGCACCAGGTGCTGATGAACTTTGTCGTCAACGCGCGCGATGCAATGCCGGGTGGCGGCGAGTTCTATCTGGCGACTGAACGTTGCCAGATTGATGCGCGGGCAGCACTGCAACTGAACATCGAACCCGGTGATTACATCCGCTTGTCAGTACGTGACAACGGCGTGGGCATGAGCAAGGAAGTGCAGGACAAGGTCTTCGAGCCGTTCTTCACGACCAAGGGTGATCGTGGCAACGGCTTTGGACTGGCCACTGCCTACGGCATCGTCAAACAGTGCAAGGGCGGCATTACTTTCCAGTCGGATCTTGGCGTGGGCACGACTTTTACGCTGTATCTGCCGGTGACGGAAAATCGCGCGGACACTCAACCCGAGCAGGTCGCGCCGTTGACTCAGCTGAGCAGCGGACCGCGCACGGTGTTGGTGGTGGAAGACGAGCGCGAAGTCCGCATCTTTGCCTGCCTGCTGCTGCAAACGGCGGGCTTCAAGGTGCTGGAAGCGGAGTCTGGCATCCATGCCCTGAAGCTGGCGCAGACCCACCGCGGCCCCATCGATTTGATGTTCACCGATGTTGTGCTGGGCGACATCAGCGGCAGCAAGCTCGCCGAGAAATTCAAACTGTTGTTTCCGGCCACGCCGGTGCTGTTCACGTCAGGCTATGCCAATGACGAGATCGCACTGCACGGCGTCATGCAGGACCGTATCGTCTTCATTGCCAAACCCTATTCACCGGCTACACTGCTCACCAAAATCAGAACCATGTTCGAGCAGAGCACCCCGGTCACATGAATCAGAAAGGCGTCAATCATCGCCATATCCTGTTTGCCAGCCTCATTGGAACCACCGTCGAATTCTACGACTTCTACATCTACGGCACGGCTGCCGTACTGGTGTTTCCGACGTTGTTCTTTCCGGGCGCTGATCCCGCCACCGCCACACTGCAATCGCTGGCAACCTTTGCACTCGCCTTTTTTGCGCGGCCGATAGGTTCAGCAGTGTTCGGTCACTTCGGGGATCGCATTGGTCGCAAGGCCACGCTGGTCGCTGCCTTGCTGACGATGGGGCTGTCGACTGTGTTGATCGGTTTGTTGCCCACGTACGCATCCATCGGCCTCGCTGCACCGGCATTGCTGGCATTGTGTCGGTTTGGGCAAGGCATCGGTCTTGGCGGTGAGTGGGGCGGCGCTGTCTTGCTGGCCACCGAGAACGCACCGCCGGGCAAGCGTGCGTGGTACGGCATGTTTCCGCAGCTGGGCGCACCGATTGGCTTCATTCTCGCCAACGGCTTGTTTGTCGTGCTGGGAACGCTGCTCAGTGATGAAGAGTTCTTCAGCTGGGGCTGGCGTATTCCGTTTCTTGCCAGCCTGTTGCTGGTCTTCGTCGGTCTGTATGTACGGCTCAAGCTGACAGAAACGCCGGCGTTCCAGCAGGCAATCGAACGCAACGAGCGGGTTGAAGTTCCCTTGTTTACCGTGCTCAAAACCCATGGCGGTACGCTGGTGCTGGCAACACTGTCCGCTGTGACGACCTTTGTCATTTTCTACCTGATGACGGTGTTCACGCTGAGCTGGGGCACCAGCCAGCTTGGCTTTGTGCGACAGGACTTCCTTATCTTGCAGATCATTGCCGTGCTGTTCTTTGGTGCGACCATTCCGGTGTCGGCGCTGATTGCCGATCGTATCGGGCAGCGCAACATGCTGATGCTTGCCTCTGTCGCCGTCATTGTCTTCGGACTGGTGTTTGGTCCGCTGTTCACGGAAGGCAGCAGCGGACGGGTGCTGTTGATGCTGTCGCTCGGTCTGGCCTGCATGGGCTTGACCTATGGTCCGCTCGGGACTGCGCTGGCCACGGTGTTTCCGACCGCAGTGCGCTACACGGGTGCTTCGCTGGCATTCAACATGGCGGGCATTCTGGGTGGCTCGCTGGCGCCGTACATCGCCACCGCTCTGGCCGGCAAATATGGCATCGCGGCCGTGGGCTACTACCTGTGCGGTGCTGGCGCGATTTCGCTGATTGCGATGCTGCTGCTGAAGTCGCGTCTGCCGGCAATTGCGCAGGAAAAATGAAACAGCCGTAGTGCTGCCGCTCCAGGGGAAAGGATTTTTGGAAAGCCTGTTCCTATCGCCATAGAATTCGTTTTTCTTCTGGATCGGTCGTTTATCAATGGTTGCGCGTTTGTTGTCCCGCCTTTGTCTCCCTGTTGTTTTTTCCACAGTTGTCCTCACTGCTGCCCATTCTGCGTTGGCTCAAAGCACTGCACCTGCCGCCGATGCGCGCAAACAGTTGCACGCAGTGAAAGTGGATACCGCGCCAGTCGTTGACGGCAAGCTGGATGACGCTGTCTGGCAACAGGCCGAATCAATCACTGACTTTCACCAGATTCGCCCCGGCAACGGCACTGCCACTTCTGAGCCCACTGAGGTTTATGTTGTCTACACCGCCGATGCGCTCTACATCGGCGCCCGCATGGCCGAC
>JAZKEH010000620.1:0-2209 GCA_040387155.1 Pseudomonadota bacterium
CCTACTGTGACTGGCGCTCCATTTGGCGCTCCATTTGGCTCTCCATTTGGCTCTCCATTTGGCCCTCCATTTGCCACCCCATTCGCGGCCCCGCCAACCACCGCGCGCGTGCGGTCAGCGGCCTGGGTTGGCAAATTTTCAACGAGGTTACCGGTTTGTACTGTTGCCTGGTCAGCTGCCTGGCCAGCTGCCTGCTCGGTTACCCGTTCAACCTGGGAACCTATACGCTCTACCTGGCTTTGTACGCGCTCAACTTCGGACTGGGCACGTTCAGTAGCCTGCGACTGCGCCCGCTCCACCTGGCTCTCGACCCGGTCAACCACCTGACTCTGCACGTTTTCAATCTGCACGGCCTGTGTGCGCTCTGCAGTACGATTTTGTGCCTCTTCGGCCTGCTGCTGCGCACGTTCAGCCGCCCGCTCCTGCGCGCGTTCGGCCTGACGGTCGGTAATGTCCTGCACGGCCGGCAAATCCGGAATCAATTGGGCCATCGCCGGCCCACAGCCCAGCACGCCACACAGCAGCGCTGCGAGCAGGCTTATCTGGATCGATCTGGGTTGATGCTGGCGGGGTAACATGGCGGAATCCATAGTCGGCAGCGCAATTCTGCCTCTTGCTGGTATGACGTGCCAGCAAAACAAAATATTCCCGCTGGCGGGAATAATATAGCCCGCTGTTTCGTTAACCCGACAGCAAAGGATGAAGAGCCTCGATGAAAGAGCAATTACTGAACTTGCTGCCGGCGTTGCGCCGCTTTGCGTGTTCATTGACCAACTCGGTAGCAGATGCCGATGACCTGTTGCAGAACACTGTTGAGCGCCTGCTCAACAAGGGTGTGCCGGATGACGTGGAACTGGCCAAGTGGGCCTTCACCGTATGCCGCAACCTGTGGATAGACGAGTGCCGCTCGCGCAAGGTGCGCAGCAGTGTGGAATGGGACCCCGACCAGCACGATGCGTTGCTGACGACGGAAGGCGAAAAGGACATGGTGTTGAAGATTGAAATCGACCAGATCGGTCAGGCCATGCAGCAGTTGCCGGAAGAACAGCATCTGGTGCTCAGCATGGTGGCCGTACAGGGACTCAGCTACAAGGAAGTGGCCGCTGCCCTGAAGCTGCCGATTGGCACCGTGATGAGCCGACTCGCGCGAGCCCGCGTGAAATTGGCGGAGTTGCTGAAGTTGCAGGATGCTGCTGCGTTGTACGAACTGGACTAGGTGATGACGATGACTTCCGAGACAAAGAATTCCGACATGACATTCAATGACGAAATCCTCTCCGCCTTCATGGATGGCGAGCTCGCGCCCGCCGACATGGAATCCGTGCGCGCTGCCCTGAAACACGATGACGAGCTTGTCGCCCGTCTGGCGGTGTTGTCGCAGGTGGATACGTTGGTGAAGAAGCAATCACAGCACGCTGATGACAGACCGATGCCGGCTGCAGTATTGGCAATGCTCACTGCTGAAGCACCCGCCGCTCCCAAACAGTCTGCTGTGATATTGCAGGGTCCGTGGCAACGTTGGCGTCAGCCACTGGCCCTTGCCGCCAGTGTTGCTGTCGTCGCCAGTCTGTCGTTGGTGTATCTGAATCGCGGCAGCGCTGAGTTGCCTCCCCTCACCTCCTATGCGGCCAGTCTCGACACCGCCACCAGCGGCACGGTTGTCACTGTTGACGATGCCACATTGGTAACCCGCTTCAGCTTTCGCAATCGGCAGGAGCAGTACTGTCGCCAGTACCAGCTTGCCTCTGACACCCAACGTACCGAGAACGTTGCCTGCCGATTGGCAGGCGACTGGAATCTGGTCGCCACGGTTGAGTTGCCGATACAACGTACCGACGAATTCCAGCCAGCCACCAATACGTCCAGCCTGGACCTGATGCTGGACGGCCTGATGCAGGGACAGGCACTCGACCTTGCGACCGAAGCCGCATTGATCAGCGAGGGTTGGCAGGACGCTCGCTGAACGGCGCCGAAACACCACACGCTTTTTGTCGGCCGGACAGCTATCTTCCGCCCCATTTTCACATTCTTTCCACGTTAAAGAGCAAAGATGCGAATTGCCGTTCGCATAGAATGCGCGCGTCTTTAAAAAGTGGTGGCAGTGCGAAACATACGTCGGCTGCAGCCCATAAATAAAAAGTTCGCATCTGTTTATAAAAGTTCAGGTTAATTAACCAGAGAGGGGAATGTGAAAACAAACACGTTAAAG
>JAZKEH010000620.1:2219-3388 GCA_040387155.1 Pseudomonadota bacterium
AAGCTCATGCTGCTTCCCTGCACAGCATTGTTGCTGGCAGCAACTGGAGCATCAGCAGCACCGGCGGAAATACCCAAGATCGGTGGCGTCTGGCAATTTGGCCGCTGCATTGAAGGTCCGCGCAACTGCATGATACTGGCCGAAGACGATGCCCGCCTGACAGCGCGCGCCAAAGCCTATCGCGACGCGATCGACGAAGCCGCCCAGCCTAAATACGACTGCGCGCCGATGTCGATTCCGCACATGTGGACCGATCCGTATTCGCACCAGATCGACGTGTTTGATGACCATATCGTCTTCACGTACGGCAAGGACGACGTTGTGCGTACTGCCTGGCTGCCAAATGCCAACCATCCCAAACCTGCGGTCAACGAATTTTCCTATTTCGGCACCTCGTTCGCCCATATGGAAGGCAGCACGCTGGTTGTCGAAACCACCCATTTCTCCTTTGACCCACAAGGTCTGAACGCCGACTTCCGTCTAGCCTCGTCTACCCAGAAAAAAGTGGTAGAGAAATATTCCATGGCGGGTGATGACCTTGTGCTCGAAGTCACCACTACTGATCCGTTCTTCCTGAAAGAGCCATGGGTTTACAAGATACAATCCGCACGCGATCCTGAAGAGCTGGCCTTGCCATGGGCTTGCGATGTCGACGCCTCGCGCGAAATCCTGAAACTGACGCCATCGCCTTATCCGCAAGACCCGGTCGTCGTACGCCTGCCGGAATAAACCGGAATTCTTTTTACTGTTACTACTGGAGAACCGTGTAATGAAATTTTTCAAACTTCTGTTGGCAGGATTGGCTGTAGGCACACTGGCCTCCACCGCTGTTGGCCATCACAGCACCAATGGCATCTATGACCAGACCGTTGAAACGGAACTGGAAGGCACCGTCAAAGCCTGGCGCTTCATCAACCCGCATCCAAGCCTCACACTCACCGTGAAAGGTGCAGACGGCGTGGAGCATGACTGGGACCTGAGCTATGGCGGCTCCGCTGTCGCGCATCTGAAACGTCGCGGCTATACCGTTGATACTTTCAAGGTCGGCGACAAAATCATCGCCAAAGGCCACCCGGCGCTGGCTGCAGGCCAGTTTGGTCTGTTGATGGAAGGCGGTGGTGGTGATCCTACCTATGCTGATGGCAAACCATTGCCTGGCGTTGTTCGAC
>JAZKEH010000621.1:0-8454 GCA_040387155.1 Pseudomonadota bacterium
CAGCTTGCTGCACACCCGTTTGAATTCAGTCGCTATCTGCAGCGCCAGTTCATCCGATTCCAGTACGTTCATACCGCCAATCAGCAGCATCGGCAGCTGGTTGGCGATGGCAATGTTTCCGAGCTGCAGCGTTACCTGTTCAGGGCTGTTGGCTGCCACTTAGGCTTCCACCCTTGCTTCGTCGGTGTGCTGCTGGGGATAGGCGTCATGCTGTTTGATTGCGGCTTTGACAAAGCCGGTAAACAACGGATGCCCGCCACGTGGCGTCGACGTAAATTCCGGATGGAACTGGCAAGCCAGGAACCAGGGGTGATCCGGAATCTCGATGATCTCCATCAGATTGCCGTCAATGGACTTGCCGGTAATGCGCATGCCGTGTTTTTCCAGCGGCTCGATGTAGTTGTTGTTCAACTCGTAACGATGGCGATGGCGTTCAACGATGACGTCCTTCTGGTAACAGTCCTTGATCAGCGAGTTGTCGAGCAGGCGACACTGTTGACCACCGAGCCGCAAGGTGCCGCCCAGATCGGAATTTTCACTGCGCAGTTCGGTACCACCAAGCGCATTGGTCCATTCGGTAATCAACGCAATAACCGGGTCGGGAGTCTTGCGATCAAATTCCGTGCTGTGGGCCAGTTTGAGCCCCATCACATTACGCGCAAATTCAATGACGGCGATGTGCAGCCCCAGACAGATACCGAGATAGGGGATCTTGTTCACACGCGCATACTCAGCGGTCAGGATCATGCCGTTGATGCCACGCTCGCCGAAACCACCCGGCACGATAATGCCATCCACGCCTTTGAGTGCATCCGTCCCTTCGGTTTCCAGCGTACTGGAGTCGATGTAGCGTAGCTTCACACGGGTCTTGGTCTGGATGCCGGCATGCTTCATCGATTCGATCAACGATTTGTAGGCATCAAGCAGTTCCATGTACTTGCCAACCATGGCAACAGTCACTTCACGCTCTGGTTTCAGCACTGCATCCACCACACGCTGCCACTCGCTCAAATCGGCAGTTTTGCACTGCAGGCCAAAACGTTTGACGATAACTTCATCCAGCCCGGTTGCGTGCAACAGCAGCGGCGCTGAGTAAATGGTGGCGGTGTCCGGCAGGGATACCACGGCTTGCAGCTCAACGTTGGTGAACAGCGAAATCTTGCGCAGCGAGGACTCTGGAATCACATGATCGGAACGGCAGACAAGAATGTCCGGCTGGATACCAATCGAACGCAGGTCGCGGACGGAATGCTGGGTAGGTTTGGTTTTCGTTTCACCCGCGGTGGCGATGTAGGGCACCAGTGTCAGATGCAGGAACAGTGCGCGACTGGAACCCAGCTCGACTTTCATCTGGCGCACAGCTTCGAGAAAAGGTTGCGATTCGATGTCGCCTACGGTGCCTCCGATTTCGACCAACGCCACATCGGCGCCCGCAGCGCCTTCGGTAATGCGCGCCTTGATTTCATCGGTGATGTGCGGAATGACCTGGATCGTTGCGCCGAGATAATCGCCGCGACGCTCCTTCTTGATCACTTCTTCGTAAATGCGACCTGCCGTGAAGTTGTTACGCTTCGACATTGTCGTATGAATGAAGCGTTCGTAGTGACCCAGGTCAAGATCGGTTTCACCACCGTCTTCGGTGACATAAACCTCACCGTGCTGGAAGGGGCTCATGGTGCCCGGATCAACGTTGATGTAGGGGTCCAGCTTCAGCATGGTCACTTTGAGACCACGTGCTTCGAGGATGGCGGCTAGCGAGGCGGAAGTGATGCCTTTGCCAAGGGAAGATACAACACCACCGGTAATAAAAATGTAATTCGTCATCTACAGCCCATCAGACTTGGCAAGGTACTTGATGGGAACTCAGATTAGCAGATGGGCCTACCAACCGCAAAGCAAAACCGCGCGCTGCCACGCTAGCGGGCGCATATTTCCGACGATTTTTCCGAGCGTTGAACCGGCGAGGATTTCTTCGCCGATTGCTACCAGTTCCTCACCGTGATAGAGCAGCGGAACACAGTCGCGCAACCACGGCGGAATACCGCGCTGTTGCCAGTGATTCTTCAGGCTCTGGTGGTGGCCATCGGCTTTCACCATGTGTTCGCTGCCGCTACGGAAACGCAGTTGCAATTGCTGCGGCAGGTCAATGACGGATTTTCCAGGGATGTGCCAATGCAGACTGCCCAGCGGTGCCGGCAGTCCGAGTGGCTGGACCAGATTCCACAAGCGAGCAGCGGGTGCCGGCGGCAATGGTTTCAACAGATATAGCCAATCACGGTAACGGTGCAATTGCAGGACTTGCTCGCCCTCTCCCCATTCGAGCCAGACATGTTCACATGCTGGAGGGGTTACCAGTTCGGCGATAGCACGCTGAAGGTTTTGATAAGACATCGCAGCGCCCTGTAACTGCAGCGGCTGCTGCGCCAGCCAATGACGCAACAGATTGCGTTGGCGCGCTGGGTCCAGTGGACGCAATAAAGACAAGGGCAAGCGGTTGGGAAATTCTGCCGGTGCTGCTGCGAGGTCCTGGGCTGCCAAGGCGTCCAGCAGCCCTGCTGCTTCCTGTGCCAGTTCCGCTGAGCGTCCCAACGACAACACCGCAGCCGGCCAACGCGCCTGCAACAAGGGCATCAGCGTTGCACGCAGGTAATTGCGGTCGAAGCGTGGATCGGCATTGCTGGGATCCTCGACCCATGGCAATGCATGGGTCGTCGCATAGTCATGCAATTCCTCGCGGGTGACTGCCAGTAGCGGTCGCAACAAACTGCCTTGCGCCAACTCACGGGCTGCTGGCATTCCGCCCAATCCCTGCAGGCCACTGCCGCGCAGCAGACGCAGCAGCAAGGTTTCGGCCTGGTCATTGGCGTGATGGGCCTGTACCAGCACTTCACCCGGTTGCAACTCGGCAGCAAAGGCGGTGTAGCGCGCCTCGCGGGCGGCAGCCTCCAGGCTCTCGCCCTGCTGTTGATTGACGCTGACCTTGCAGGCAACGAACGGTAACTGCCATTGCTCACACCATTGCCTGCAATGCTGCTGCCACTTGTCGGCATCAGACTGGAGGCCATGATGGATGTGCAGCGCCCGCAAGCGCGCCGGCAGGAGTCCGTTGGTTTGCAACTGCAGCAACAAGTGCAGCAGGACCATGGAATCCAGTCCGCCACTGAGCGCCACACAGAGGGCCTTGGCGGTTGTCAGCGAGGGACAAAGGGTTAGAAGCCGGGCTGGCAGCCCGGCTGCAGTGGAAAGATCAGCGGGCGCGCTGGGCACCATGGCTCATCAGGCGGCGGTAACGACGTTCCAGCAGCTCATCCATGTCCATGCGATTGAAGCGATCGACCTGCATCAGCAATTCGGCCTTCAGACGCTCTGCCATACCCTTCATGTCGCGATGAGCACCGCCGAGCGGCTCGGCAATGGTCTGGTCAACAATGCCGAGTTCTTCCAGCCGTGAGGAAGTGACACCCATCGCTTCGGCTGCAGCAGCCTTGTGATCGGACGACTTCCACAGAATCGTCGCGCAGCCTTCCGGCGAAATGACGAAATAGGTCGAGTATTGCAGCATGTTCAGATGATCACACACACCGATAGCGATGGCGCCACCGGAGTTGCCTTCGCCGGTCACCGTCGCAATGATTGGGGTACGCAGGCGCGACATGAGCGCAAGGTTCTCCGCGATTGATTCATTGATACCGCGCGCTTCCGAATCGACACCGGGATAGGCGCCGGGAGTGTCGATCAGTGTCAACACCGGCATGCGATAACGTTCAGCCAACAGCATCAGACGGCGCGCCTTGCGATAGCCTTCCGGTTTCGGCATGCCGAAATTGCGTTTTACTTTTTCCGAGGTGCCGCGACCTTTCTGGTGACCGATGATCATCACCGGCGTCTGTTCCAGATAGGCGACACCACCGATCAGCGCAGTGTCATCGGCGAAATAGCGATCACCGTGCAGCTCATCAAAGTCGGTGAAGATGTAGCGAATGTAGTCTTCGGTATACGGCCGCAGCGGGTGACGCGCCAGCATTGAAATCTGCCACGGCGTCAGCGAGCCGAAAATCTTCTCGGTCAGCTTCAGGCTCTTGTCCTGCAGCTTGTTGATCTCATCGCTGATGTTCAGCTTGTTGTCAGAGCCCACGAGTCGCAACTCGTTGATCTTCACCTCAAGGTCGGCGATGGGTTGTTCAAAATCCAGATAGTCAGGGTTCATAGTCTAAATTCAGGGTTCTTGCCCGGCATGATCGGCGACCATGTCCGGGGCGTAATTCTACTGGTAATTAAGCGCCACATTGGCGCTGCCAAAACGTTCACGCAAACGGGACAGCAGCTCATCGTCAGGCTGCACCCGCCATTCGCGTCCCAGCGTGAGAGTGCCTTTGACCGAGCCTGGCTTCTCCAGGTGCAACACGATGCTGCAACCGGGTTCCCGCTGCTCGGTTTCAACGGCGTTCTGGCGATTATCCCGCCCCCCTGGCCCCCGACTCCGCAGGGGTGGCGGGGGCGCCTTGACCTGCGTTTCGACAGTGGGCCGGAACGAGCCCAACAGGGCCTCCAGCGCGGCCAGCGATTCTACCTGCAAATGATGCCCTTGCAAGGAAAGGCTCAGACTGCGGGCGTACTCCCGGCGGGCCTCTTCCATTCGCAACACACGGCGGGCCATCACCTTCAACTTGCTGTCGCCGTTGTATTCGTCCATGGCTACCGAACCCTCCAGTACGACCACCGTATCCACCCGCAGCAGCTCGCGGTAGTACAGGTAGGTGTCGGGGAACAGGGTCGCTTCGATACGGCCACTGCGATCATCGAGTGTCACCACCGCCATCGCATCGCCCTTCTTGCTCTTGATCTGGCGCACGTCATGCACCAGACCCGCAATCAACTGCATGCCCTTTTCCGGCTTGAGATTGTTGATGTTGTGCCGCACGAAACGCGACAGCTCAGGCAGGTAGACAGAAATCGGATGGCCGGACAAATACAGTCCGAGCGTTTCCTTCTCTTCCTGCAACCGTCGCTGCTCACTCCAGGCGCGGATATGACGGAAATTCGCATAAACGTCGGTCGAGGTTACCGACGTGATCGTGTCACCAAACAAATCGCCAACACCACTTTGCTGCATCATGCTGTTTTGCTCGGCAGTCTGTACCGCTTCCGGCATGGCGGCCAGCAACACCGCGCGGTCGGCACCGAAGCTGTCGCACGCACCTGCACGTACCAGCGCCTCAATGGCGCGCTTGTTGATTAAACCCAGTTCAACGCGTTTACAGAAATCGAACAAATCCTTGAACGGACCAGATTCTTCGCGAACCTTGATCAAGTTGTGGATCGGCCCCTCTCCAAGGCCCTTGATGGCACCGAGTCCATACACAATCTGGCCAGCCTTGCTGACCGTAAACGAGAAACTGCCCTGGTTGATATCCGGGGGCAGTACTTTCAGTCCCATGCGTCGGCTTTCTTCCACCATTACAACGATCTTGTCGGTGTGCTGCATATCCGCCGACAACACGGCCGCCATGAAATGCGCTGGGTAGAAGCATTTAAGCCACGCTGTCTGGTAAGAAACCAGGGCATAGGCCGCCGAATGGCTCTTGTTGAAACCGTAGTCAGCAAACTTTTCCATCAGGTCGAAAATGCCAGAGGCGGTATTAGCATCAATGCTGCGATCTGCCGCTCCCTGCTGGAAGATTACGCGCTGCTTCTGCATCTCTTCCGGCTTCTTCTTGCCCATCGCGCGACGCAACATATCGGCGCCACCCAGCGTGTAATTCGCCAGCACCTGGGCAATCTGCATTACCTGTTCCTGGTACAGGATTACGCCATAGGTATTCTTCAGCACCGGCTCGAGATCAGGATGCGGATAGCTCACCTGCTTGCGACCGTGCTTGCGATCGATAAAGTCATCGACCATGCCGGAACCCAGTGGACCCGGCCGGAACAACGCCACCAACGCGATGATGTCTTCGAAGGTGCTCGGCTTCAGGCGTTTCATCAAATCTTTCATGCCGCGCGATTCAAGCTGGAACACGGCAGAAGATTCGCCTTTCTCCAGCATCGCGTAGATCTTCGGATCATCCAGCGGCAACAGCGTGATATCGAGCGTCTTCTGGTCGGGGTGCGCGATGTTGATCATACGCACGGCCCAGTCGATGATCGTCAGCGTGCGCAACCCGAGAAAGTCGAACTTGACCAGACCGGCGCTCTCTACATCGTTCTTGTCGAACTGCGTGACGAGGTTGCCACCACCTTCATCGCAATAAAGCGGCGTGAAATCCGTGAGCCTGGTGGGCGCAATGACCACACCGCCGGCGTGCTTGCCAACGTTGCGCACGAGGCCTTCCAGCTGCTCGGCCATGTCCATGATTTCCTGCGCGTCTTCATCGGCGGCGAGGAACTCGACCAGTTGCGGTTCGTCCTTGCGGGCTTTCTCCAGCGTGATGCCCACTTCAAACGGAATCAGCTTCGACAGCTTGTCGGCGAGTGAATACGGCTTGCCCTGCACCCTGCCAACGTCACGCACAACGGCTTTAGCGGCCATCGTACCGAACGTGATGATCTGCGAGACCGCTTCATGGCCATAGCGATCTGCCACGTGTTCGATGACGCGATCGCGGCCATCCATGCAGAAGTCGACGTCGAAGTCAGGCATCGATACACGCTCTGGATTCAGGAAGCGCTCGAACAGCAAGTCATAGGCAAGCGGATCAAGATCAGTAATGCGCAATGAATAGGCAACCAGCGAGCCTGCACCCGATCCCCTGCCCGGTCCAACAGGAATGTCGTTGTCGCGCGACCACTGGATGAATTCCATCACGATCAGGAAGTAACCGGCGAAACCCATCTGGTTGATGATGTTGAGCTCAAAATCCAGCCGCTCCTGATACGTCTTGCTGATGTCAGCGAAATCAGGCTGCGACGGGTTGTAGAGTTTTTGCAGGCGCAATTGCAAACCGCGCTCACATTCCTGCCGGAAAAACTGATCGAGTGTGAGACCTTCGGGAATTGGGTAGTTCGGCAAAAATGGTTTGCCAAGCTGCAGTTCGAGGTTGCAGCGTTTGGCAATCTGCACAGAGTTTTCCAGTGCTTCAGGTAAGTCGCTGAACAGCTCCTGCATTTCGGCAGGACTGCGCAGGTATTGCTGATCGGAATAGGTCCGCGCGCGACGCGGGTCATCCAGCGTACGGCGTTCGTTGATACACACACGCACTTCATGCGCTTCAAAATCGGTTTGCCGCAGAAAGCGAACGTCATTGGTAGCAACTACCGGCGTATCGGTTGCCAAAGCCAGGGTCACAGCGCGGGCCACATGCTCGCTGTCACCGGAGCGACCGGTGCGTTGCAGTTCGAGGTAGTAGCTGTCTGGAAACAGCTGCTTCCATCCCGCCACCAGATCAGCCGCCAACTTGGTGTCGTTAGCGAGCAAGGCCTTGCCAACATCACCACGATTGGCGCCTGACAACGCGATCAATCCTTCAGTGTGGCCACGCAGCCAGCTGCGCTTCACCGTAATGTTGCCACGTGACTGACCTTCCTGGTGCGCGCGGGAAATCAGTCTGACAAGGTTGAGATAACCCTTCAGATTTTTTACCAGCAAAACAAGAATCGACAAATTCTCGTTGTTGTCATCTTCCGCAACCAGCATGTCGCAACCGCAGATGGGCTTGATGCCCTTGCCATTGGCTGCCGTGTAGAACTTGATCAGCGCGTAGAAGTTGACATGGTCAGTGATGGCCACCGCCGGCATGCCGAGTTCGGCAACGCGACCCACAAGGGGCTTTACGCGGATAAGGCTGTCCACCACCGAATATTCGGAGTGGAGCCGCAGATGAACGAAGCCAGGAGTACTGCTCATAGATAACCGGAAATCAGCTTGCAGTCGGGAAGACAGCTTCTACCGGCAAAGTAACGTCAGCCACTGGCAGACGCAAGGCTTCTGCCACCGGCGAGAAGCTGCGGCGATGAATGGGACTTGCTCCCAGTTTCGCCAGCGCCTCCAGATGCTCGCTGGTCGCATAGCCTTTGTGTCTGGCAAGCCCATAACCCGGGTATATCACGTCCAGCTCTCGCAGTTCCCGGTCGCGGGTTACCTTGGCCAGAATTGATGCGGCTGCAATTGCCATGATCTTGCTGTCACCTTTCACCACGGCTTCGCTGGGATACTGCCAGCGCGGACACCGATTGCCATCCACGTAGACAAATTCGGGCTGCACCGACAATGCAGCAACGGCGCGCGCCATTGCCAACAGACTGGCCTGCAGAATGTTGATCCGGTCTATTTCTTCAACGCTGGCTCGCGCCACTGCCCAGCAGCGTGCCTTCAGGACAATTTCGGGATAGAGCCTTTCGCGTTGGGCTTCGGTAAGCTGTTTGGAGTCAGCCAACCCTTCGATGGGATAACGGGGATCAAGAATGACCGCCGCAGCCACCACATCGCCAGCCAGCGGTCCCCTGCCCACTTCATCA
>JAZKEH010000622.1:0-2115 GCA_040387155.1 Pseudomonadota bacterium
GAGTACCGGGTCACGGGTGTCGATGACATAGAAAGCGGCATCGCTTATCAGCATTTGTCGTAATACCTTTGCTTCCTGCTCGAACTGGCCCTGGGCCTGCGGGCTGTTGAGGAATTCGAGAATACGCTCGGGACCATCGAGGCGCCGATCGCCGGTCGTGGCATCCACATACTCAAGCAGCGCAATCGGCGATTCGATGCCGGGCGTGTCAAACAGTTCTACCACCGGCTCGCCGTTGAGGAGAAGTTGAGCAGCTTCGACATGGCGCGTGGAACCTGGGCGGAAATCCACTTCGCCGAATTCGCTGTCGCGCGTCAAGGTACGCAGCAGGGAGGTTTTACCGGTATTGGTATGCCCGACTACCGCAATGCTGAGTGGGTTGATGGATTTCATGCCGCCACTTCCATCAGCCAGTTCTGTGCCAGGCGTTCATCTTCGGTTATCTGCCGTGCCGGCAAGCCCATCGTTTCGAGCCCATCACGCCAGGCTTTGGCACGCTCGCCGTGACTATCAGCCTCGAGCAGGCAGACCCGAGTATCCGCCGCAAATGCGGAAAGCATGGCCATCCATTCCAGGCTGCCGCGATCAGGGGACAAAGCCGCATTGCAGAGAATCAAGAGGCTACGCGGTGGGAGCTGTTGGAGCGTGAGACGTGCATTACGGCGCTGGTCGCGATTTTCAACCGGTGAAATTATGCGGACCCCGGAAGGCAAAACCTGCAACCACGAAATTCCGGCCGGAACTTCCAGGCCCAGTACAACAGCAGGCGCCCCAGCTTTAGGGTCGCTCGTAAACAGTACGTTGTTACGCCCCCTGGCATCCGGATCGCGGACTCCGCCATGCGCACTCGACGGCACGAGCCGGGCTGCGATTGCACTCCAGGCCGCGGAGCCGAGCTCGAGCCGCACCTTGCCTTGCGCAATTGTCAGCTTCGCAAAGCAGAACAGGGCGAGTCCGAGGCGTGGCAATACGCCGTACAGCAACAGGCATCCGATCAGCCAGGATGACCACGCTTGACGGTAAGCGCTTTCGAGGCTCATCTGCTGCGTCGTCGTTTCAGAGTTAACAGATATCAGTGCGCTGCCCCGTACTATTTCTTCCGTTGGAACCGTGAACCCCAGCTGCGCGGGCAGCCACGCGAGATAACGGATCATGTCGACAAATACCTGTGGCGACAGAATTGTGGTTTCCCATACGAACACATAACTTTTGACCGACAGTGCAATCAACAGCCCCAGCAGTGCGCCGAACAGCAGCGCCGCCCAGAGCACATGAGTAAGGCAACTCAGCAACCACGGCGTCAGCCCGGTCTGTATATTCAGGTCGATGTAGCTACTCAACACTGCCTGTTTTTGCGGCGCCGCGAGTTTGCCGCTCAGGTAGAGCCAGAGCCGGCCGAACATGCCGCCGGCGTTTTCGCGGGCCACCGCGAGAGTCATGATCCAGACGATTAACATCACGACGTGAACCCCCAGCAGTCCGCCGAGCGCCCAGACAACATTGATGGTGCTGTCGCCGAGCACCGCGAAAGCAGAACTTATGCCGGCGATACACAACAGGCCAGTCAGGATCAGCAACGTGCTGCGCATTACGCGACGCGTTTGCTGCAGTTGCACATCGATGCCCAGTTCTGCCGCGAGTGCCTCGGCACGCAACAGTACACGTGTCTCGGTACGATTGACGCCTGGCAGTTCCAACGAATCAATGTCGTTTGAGCTGCCCGCCCATTTGAGCCCGGCGTCGTGCGCGCCGAGGTCATGTGCGAGTTTCATGCGGACTGCATCCGCCTGCCATCGGGCCACGAAAGGAGAGAGGGATTTATCTGATATCGACTTCAAGGGCTGGACACGGCTCACGTTTAATCAAGCCTATTCTACATGATGGGTGCTGCGGGCGAGCTCGACATATCCAAAGCTCGCTGATGAAGGTCCATCGAGCAGTGCGGCGTCATGCGCGGTTGTGTTTCATATGCAGGGCGGGTTGCGCGTTATTGCGAAAATTTCCATCAGCAGCTCGACCGCAGGCCTTGGCAATTTATGCGCAGCAAATCGAACTCCATAACACTGGGTTCCAGCGTGAGCTGATAGCACAGTATGCCCATGACGCCGCAGCTGA
>JAZKEH010000623.1:0-10681 GCA_040387155.1 Pseudomonadota bacterium
CCCAGAAACCTGTCCCCGCCTTGGGCCATACGCAGAGCAGGAACTCCGAAATTAGGAAAGTCTATTTCTCAGCCGACACAATCGAGTAGTACCCATACGTCTGCTGACACCGGATTTTGTGGAACCCCGCCGCCGCCAGAATGGCCCGCAACTGCTCGAACGTGAATTGCTGCCCCATCGTCCCCATCGCCATCAACAACGAAAACGTCACAGCCGGTGACGGTGTAAGCCCACCATCATCGAGCAACATTTCGTGCAACAGAATGCGGCCGCCAACCGGCAATGCAGCATAACTACTGCGCGCAAGTTCAAGACAAGTATCAAAACCCCAGTCGTGAAAGATGTTGCTGAAGAAGTGAGTGTCATACCCCTGCGGCCATGCCTGGCGGAACATGTCGACGACGATGGTATCGACTTGCGCGCTGACACCGGCTTCCGCGATGTACTCACGTGCGAGCTCGCAGATTGTCGGCAATTCCATCACGGAGCACGTGATGTCCGCCCGGTGCTGCGCTAGTGCAATCGAGAAACAGCCTGAACCACCACCGACATCCAGCACACGGTGCGTTGGCGCAAAATCAAAGGTATGGGTCATGCCGATGGCGGCCGCTACTGAATGACTGTGCATGAAGGCAGTGACCTCGCGCGCCATCTCCATGTCGACATGGCCACTTTCCCAGCCGTCGGCAGCGCGTGTCTTGGCCGCCTGCGCGCGCTGGTTGTTGACCGTTTCCAGCAACAGCTTGTGGGTCACCAGGGTCTTGGCGACCCGGTTGTACAAGCCTCCCCAGTAATACGGACTGCCCTTCAGCAGGTACACGCGCGCCGTCTGGTTGAGTTCGTAGCAACCGCTGTGCAATTGCAGAAAGCCCTGTTGCAACAACATCGGCAACAACGCCCGCAAGCCGCGCACATTGAAACCGCGACGTCCTGCCAACCCCTCTGCAGTGTCCGGCTGTGCGTCGAGCGATTCGAAGATTTCCAGCTCGAGTGCAACCGTCAGGCTGGGCACCTTGTACATCGACAACCAGGTGTCCCAAAGACGGGTATCATCAACAGCAGGCAAGGTAAGGGTCATCGCAGCAGCTCCATTGGCTAACTTGTTATCGAAGGTAAAAGCGGCACTCTACTAAGCTGTTGCCTGCAGAAACAACAAGGAAGAAAAAAGGAATGGCCGGACAGCGGTTATCGCAGATCAATATTTCCAGAATCCCGTCA
Organism: Pseudomonadota bacterium; assembly: GCA_040387155.1. Taxonomy (GTDB): domain Bacteria; phylum Pseudomonadota; class Gammaproteobacteria; order Pseudomonadales; family Pseudohongiellaceae; genus CAILUG01. Next base: position 1,219 of record JAZKEH010000623.1, read on the forward strand.
TAATTCAACGAGGTTCTTACTTGTCCCCACAGGACGTTTTCGTTAACTTTGCCGCCCGATAAGCGATACCTGCCTGCAACGCCGGGCCCACAAGATCGCTGCAACCCCAAATAGAACCTCTGAGAGCAACCGACGAGAGCAATGACGATGGATGATTTCCTGTTATCGATAGAACAAAGCGCGCTGGGTGTTTACATCCAGGAAGACCCATGGGGCTTTGCCATTGCCCTGTCGGTACATGCTGTCGGCATGGCGATGGCGCTTGGCGTTGTCATCATCACCAACCTGCGTGTGCTGGGTGCTCTCAAGCAGATCCCCATCCTGGCGCACTCCGCGCTGTTCAGCACTGCCTGGTTCGGCTTCATCATCAACCTGCTGTCGGGCATCGCGCTGTACTCGTCGCACGCCACTGAATACACCTACCAGTGGGTATTCATCATGAAGCTCTCCTTGCTGGCGATCGGTGGCTATCTGATGAAACTGGTGATGGACGCTGCCCGCACCAATGCGAGTGGCAGCAAGATCCGTGTGCTGTCCTTTTTCTGTATTTCCTGCTGGCTGGGCGCTGTTCTTACCGGCCGCCTGATGGCTTATTTCTAAAAGGGGACTGGCAATGATTGACGATTTTCTTGGCACACTTGGCGACTCCCCGATTGGCAACATGATGCGCGACATCTTCTGGATGTGGCCTTTCATGGAAAACCTGCATTTCGTAGGTCTGTGCGCACTGTTTGGTGGTCTGCTGGCCATTGACCTGCGCGTGCTTGGCGTATGCCGTTTCATTCCGATGAAAGCCGCGCTGACACTGATTCCGTTTGTGATGGGCGCCTTCTCCATCAACCTGATCACCGGCATTTTCTTTTTCTGCGGCGATCCCTTCCGCTATTTCTACAACCTGGCCTTCCAGTGGAAGATGGCGCTGATCATCCTGGCCGGCATCAACGCTCTGTGGTTCTGGTTCGGTGAGCACACCAAGCTCAGCAAACTGGCTGATGGTGAACAGGCTGACATTCCGGCCAAGATCATCGCAGCGGTATCGCTGGCGCTGTGGGTTGGCATCATCATCCTGGGCCGCTTGATCCCCTATCTCGAGTAATCAATCTTCCGACGGCGGCCGCAGATCCATGCTGATTCCTCAACTTGAATTTGTGTTTGCTGCCGAAGGGTCTTTGGCTGATCCGATCCAGATCGGCCAGACCCACGAAGGCATCCGCCGCATCATCCCCATTCTTGATGGTCGCTTCGAAGGTCCTGACATTCGCGGCACCTTCGTCAGTACCGGTGCTGCCGACTGGCAATTCCTGCGCAGCGATGGGGTGACCCAGGCCGAAGCCACCTATGCAATCCGCACAGATGATGGTGTGGTTATCCAGGTGCAAAACCATGGCCTGCGCCACGGTCGGGCTGAAGTAATGCAGCGGCTGGTAGCAGGCGAAGATGTTGATCCGGCCGAATACTACTTCCGCACCAACCCTCGCTTCACAGCCCCCATCGGCAAATACGACTGGCTCAACAAGAGCATTTTTGTCGCCAGCGGCGCCCGTTACAAAAACTCGATCAAGCTGTGGTTCTTTGCGGTGAAGTAAGACTGCTGCCGGCGGCAAATCCGGCAGTGCGAAGCCCTTGGAACAATCAGTTCTGAACCCCAGTTTAAACAACAGGGAAATGGCGGGCAGTCCAGCGCCTGCCTGATTGAATTGCCCCCCTTGCTGCTTTATCCTGCCAGCTCATGAAACGTAGGGTAAGTCCATGTTTTTTACTCGGTTTTTTCGATCACCACTTCGCTTGTTGCTGGCTCCGCTGACCGCTGCAGTCTCTGTACTGACCCAGGCCCAGACAGCCATGCCTGCGAAACAGGCCGAGCTGATCGACACCTATTGCGTCAAATGTCACAACGACGAGGACTGGGCCGGCAGTCTCGACTTCACCGCCATCAATCGCGGCGACGTTGTTGCCGATGCGGTGGTGTGGGAAAAGGTCATGCGCAAATTCCGCGGCAACATGATGCCGCCGAAGGGCAACGAGCGCCCCGACGACAAGACCAAAACCGAATTTGTCAGCTGGCTGCAGGGCTCGCTCGACAGCGCCATCCTCGCGCATCCGAATCCCGGCAAGAGCTCCTTGCATCGTCTGAACCGCAGCGAGTACGGCAATGCCGTGCGTGATCTGCTTGGCTTGCAGGTAGACATCAGTGAATACCTGCCCGCCGACGACGAAGGCTACGGCTTCGACAACATTGCCGATGTGTTGCGCACGTCGCCTTCCCTGCTCGAACAGTACCTGCTCGCGTCCCGCAAGATCAGCGAGCTTGCCATTGGCGACATGAGCACACTGCCGATCAGCAAGACCTCTCGCCCCAATCCGGATCTGCCGCACAACCAGCACATCCCGGGCCTGCCGATGGGCACGCGTGGCGGCATTCTGATCGAGCACAATTTTCCGCTGGATGCCGAGTACAGCATCAACAGCTTCATCGTGCGCAATATCGTCGGCTACATGAACGGTCTCGAATGGCCACACCAGTTCGAAGTCAGCATCGACGGTGTACAGGTGTTCACGACCCAGGTCGGTGGCGAAGAAGACAACCTTGCATCAGATACCAACTTTGCTGCGGCTGGCGACACTATCGATGCGCGCCTGAAAACGCGCATCCCTGTCACCGCCGGTCATCATCAGGTGGCTGTCACCTTCCTCGACAAGAACGGCGCTGAAACGCATGAGCCGCTCGAACTGTTCACGCGCAACCTTGATCTGCAGGACATGGTTGGCATGCCGATGCTCGACTACGTCGACATCGTAGGCCCCTTCAATCCAACCGGTCGGGGCGATACCGCCAGCCGTCAAACAATTTTCAGCTGCTATCCGCAAGCGGAGAACGAGCAGCGTGCCTGTGCCGAAGAAATTCTTGGTCGCCTCGGCATGCGCGCTTATCGACGCCCGCTGGAAACTGCCGACATCAACCTGATCATGAGCTTCTACGAAGACGGTCTGGAAAAAGGCAGTTTCGACGACGGCATTCAAACAGCTTTGCGCTTCATTCTGGCGTCGCCTGAGTTCCTGTTCCGCAGCGAGCCTGATCCGGAGTCGGTTGCACCGGGCGAAGTCTATGCCTTGAGTGATGTAGCACTGGCCTCCCGCCTGTCATTCTTCCTGTGGAGCAGCATTCCGGATGAAGAACTGCTGTCACTCGCTGCCAGCAACAAGCTGAGCGATGACAAGGTTTTTGAAGCCCAGGTTGATCGCATGTTGCGCGATCCGAAATCGGTCGCGCTGGTCGACAACTTCGCTGCGCAATGGCTGTTTCTGCGCAACCTGAAGAGTTTCAACCCGGATACGCGCACGTTCCCGAACTTCGATGACAAGTTGCGCCAGGCCTTCCGTGCCGAAACGACGCTGTTCATGACCAGCATCATCCAGAACGACGCCTCCGTGCTCGACATGCTGACGGCGGACTACACGTTTGTGAATGATCGCCTGGCCGAACACTACGGCATTCCGAATGTGTACGGCAGCCACTTCCGTCGTGTGCAGCAGACTGATCCGAATCGTCGTGGCTTGCTGGGCCAGGGTTCAATCCTGACCGTGACTTCCTATCCCAACCGCACGTCGCCGGTATTGCGCGGCAAGTGGGTACTGGAAAACATTATCGGCGCTCCTGCACCACCGCCGCCACCGAATGTGCCATCACTTACCGAAAACATACCAGGCCTCGCTGCCATGTCTGTACGTGAAAGGCTTGAACAACATCGTGCTGACCCTGCCTGTGCAGGCTGCCATGCCGTGATGGATCCACTCGGTTTCTCATTCGAGAATTTCGATGCCATTGGCAAGCACCGCACACGCGATGCTGCCGGTGTTATCGACGCTGGCGGTGAGCTGGCAGATGGCACGCCGGTCGATGGGCCGGTCAGTCTTGAACAGGCTTTGATGAAGCACCCCGACTACTTTGTCGACACCTTTACTGAAAAGCTGATGACTTATGCGCTGGGGCGTGGACTGGAGTATTACGACATGCCGGTGGTACGCGCCATTACCAGTGATGCCGAAGAAGATGAATACCGTTTCTCCGCCATCGTCAAAGGCATCGTCAACAGCGTACCGTTCCGCATGAAGCAGGCAGAGGCTGAAGCGGATTCGCTTGCAGCCGCTCAATAACCGATAACAAGACGAGGGACATCACCATGTTCATCAGCAAAAAACATCTGAGCCGTCGCCAACTGTTGCGTGGCACCGGCGTTGCGTTGTCGCTGCCATTGCTGGACGCGATGATCCCGGCCGCTACGGCGCAGACAAAGACCGCTGCCAACATCACGCCACGTCTAGGCTTCGTCTATGTGCCGCACGGCGCCATCATGCGCGACTTTACGCCGGAAGCGACCGGCACCAACTTTGAGTTCAAACCGATCCTGAAGCCACTTGAGCAGTATCGTGACAAGCTCAACATCATCAGCGGACTCGGTCATGTGGCGGCAGATACGTCCGCAGTACATTCGCTGAGTCCTTGCACGTGGCTGAGCGGCGTACGTCCAAAGCCGACACTAGGGTCGGATGCGCTGGCCGGCGTCACTGCCGACCAGTTTGCCGCGCAGGTCATCGGTCAGGACACACCACTGCCCTCACTTGAACTTGCGACCGAAGACCACAGCGGTCTGATCGGCGCCTGCGATCGTGACTACGGCTGCATCTACATGAACACACTGTCGTGGCGCTCGCCCACTACGCCGAACCCGATGGAAATAAATCCGCGTAAAGTGTTCGAGCGACTGTTCGGTCAGGGTGGCACCATCGAGCAGCGACTCGCGCGTCAGCGCGAAGACCGCAGCATCCTGGATGCCATCGTGCAGCAGACCGGTCGCTTGAACACGACGCTGGGTCAAGGCGATCAGCAGAAGATCAGCGACTACCTTGAGAATGTGCGCGAGATCGAACGTCGCCTGCAGCAGGCGGAAGCGCAGATTGCCAACAATGCCGATCTCGTGATTCCGGAAGCGCCGGCTGGCATCCCGTTCGTCTATGAAGAACATCTGGCGATGATGTTTGATTTGATGGCATTGGCCTACCAGAGCGAGATTACCCGCGTGTCCACCTTCATGATGGCGCGTGAGACCAGCAATCGCACCTATCCAATGGTGCAGGTGTTTGAAGGTCATCACGCCACCTCGCATCACCAGAATGACAATGAAAAAATGGGCCGCAACTCCCGCATCCAGACTTATCACGTTGACCAGTTCAGGAAGTTCGTCGACAAACTGGCGGCAATCCAGGAAGGCGACGGCACATTGCTCGACAACGTCATCCTGCTGTACGGCAGCAACATGAGTAACAGCAACGTGCACGATCACTATCCATTGCCGGCAGTTCTCGTCGGCGGTGGTGCCGGCACCATCAAGGGCGGCCAGCACATTCGCTACGACCAGCGCACACCGATGACCAACCTTGTCCTGACAATGCTGAACAAGGCAGGAGTCAAACAGGATGTACTTGGCGACAGCACCGGTATTGTGGCTGAAGTATAGGAATCGTCATGGCGATCAAACTGTTCAAGTTCAAACCACTGGTGCGTCTTGCGCTGCTGGCTCCTTTGTTTGTTTTTCAGGATGTCTCTGCGCAGAGCCTTGATGCGACGGACAACCGTGCGCTTGATCTGCTCGCGGCGCTGAAAGCGGGTGATGCGCAGAGCGCGCAAGTACTGCTCGATGGCGTCAGAAACGTCAACGCACCCGAAGCAGACGGCACTACCGCCCTGCACTATGCCGTACGCAACAATGAACTGGAGCTGATGAAGGCCTTGTTGCGCAAGAATGCTGATGTGAATGCCCGCACACGCTACGGCATTACGCCCATCTATCTCGCTGCGCAAAACGGCAGCGCGGACGCGTTGGCCTTGCTGTTGAAGGCTGGCGCCAATCCGAATGAACAATACCGTGAAGGTGAAACTGTGCTGCACACCGCAGCACGCACCGGCGAGTACAAAAGTGTGGAGCTGTTGCTGAAAGCCGGCGCCGCAGTTGATGCGCGCGAAACCTGGCATGGCCAGACGCCGTTGATGTGGGCCATGGCGCAACGCCATCCAGAATTGCTGCCACTACTGCTGAAGCACGGCGCCGACGTGAACGCGATCTCGAATGTCGAAGAGTGGGAACGCCAGGTTACCAATGAACCGCGTGACAAATGGCTGCCACCAGGCGGCATGTCGCCGTTGCTGTTTGCAGCACGTGAAGATTGCCTCGCATGTATTGAACCGCTGCTGAAGTCCGGCGCCAACATCGACGCGACGACACCGAAAGGCATCAGCTCCTTGCTGATTGCGATCATCAACGGCCACTACGACGTCGCCTATGCGTTGGCTGAAGCCGGTGCCAATGTGAATCTGAACGACGACACCAATCGCTCACCACTTTATGCTGCTGTCGATTTCAACATCATGCGGGAATCCAACCGCCCATCGCCGGACGTATTCACCAATGAACACACCGCTTTCGACCTGATGGGCCTGTTGCTGGACAAGGGCGCTGACGTCAACGTACAACTTACCAAGGCACCGCCCTTCCGTCTCAAACTGGACCGTGGCACCGACAGCCTTTTGGTCGCCGGCACTACTCCCTTCCTGCGCGCAGCCAAGAGTGCCGACATCGACGCAATGAAACTGCTACTGGCCCGTGGTGCTGATCCCAAACTGACTACGGCACAGGGACTTGATCCATTGATGACAGCGGCCAACCTTGCCACCAAGGAATCCGACACCACTGGACGTTACAAAACCCAGGCGCAAGTCATCGAAGCCATCCAGCTCTGTCTGGACAACGGCCTCGACGTCAACGCCAAGGCCAACGACGGCCGCACTGCTGTCTTCGGTGCCGCCACGTTTGGTCTCAATGAAGTCATCCAGTTCCTGTATGACCACGGTGCCATCGTGGACTACAAGGACAAGCAAGGGCTGGCGCCACTGGACGCTGCCATGGGCAAGGCTGGCGGATTCGGCTTTGTCGGTGCTGACGGCGTGTACTGGGAAAGCAGCGTCAAACTGCTGGAATCAATGATCCAGAAAGAAAGGGCAACCAAGCCCAACTAAAACCGTGCCGCTTCACGGCACGGCGTTGTACTCCAGCGTGCGCGGGTGTAGTTTCAGCAGCCGCGGACCTTGCGGAGAATAACAACATCATGACGCGCTTCCTGCCCTTCAAATTACCTTTGCTGTTACTGGCGTCTGTCTCCAGTGCAGCCCTGGCTCATCACAGTTTCTTTGGTCGCTTCAACACCACCGGCAATATCGAACTCGAAGGTGAAGTAACACGTGTGTCGTGGCGCAACCCGCACGCGCATATCTTTCTCAAGGTCACTGGCGCCGATGGCGCCGTTGTCGAATGGGACCTTGAAAGTGGTTCGCCAACATTGATGACGCGCGCTGGTATTCCGGCCAATGCCATCAAGGTGGGTGACCACATTCGCATTGCCGGCTATCCACCGACGACCACCAACAAGGAAGCCTTTGCAACCAACGTGCTGCTGCCTTCCGGCCAGGAACTGGTGATGCAGACCGGGGCCAGCGCCCGCTTTGGCGGCCAATCGATTGGTGATTTCTCCTATCGTTTTCGCACCGAGGGTGATCGCAGCAAGCCCGAACTTGGCTTGTTTCGTGTATGGACCTTCACTGGCTCGAATGGCTTCCTGTTTCCAGAGTCAATCAATCGTAACTACGACCTCAACCAGTATCCGATGACGGACGCTGCCAAGGCGGCGCTGGCGAAGTTCAATCCGGCCACAGATAACCCGACCAACAACTGTACTCCGAAGGGCATGCCGCTGATCATGGAGCAGCCATTGCCGCTGGAGATCGTCAAGCAAGGCGACGACATCGCTATCCTGATCGAGGAATACGATCTCACGCGTTTGATTCATATGAATCAAACGGCGGCACCGGCAGGTACCTCACCATCTCCACTTGGCTATTCCGTGGGTCGCTTCGAAGGGGAAACTCTCGTCGTTACCACGAGCAATATCAGCTGGGCACATTTCAACCAGGCCGGCATTCCACAAAGCAATCAATCAGTAATCACGGAACGTTTCACGTCAACAGAGGATGGCAGCGTATTGGCCTATGCAATGACGGTGAATGACCCGGTGAACTTTACAGGTCCGGTCGAACTGTCGAAGAAAATGTTGTACATCCCCAGCGAGACTATTCTGCCGTTTGAATGCGAAGAAACTTCTGCACCGTAGTCTTTTCCTGACAAACATATCCCATGAGGTCCTACCGATGAAAACCAGAATCCTGTTGCTGCTTGCACTGCTCTCTGTTCCCGTCATGGCCGCTGAGGCCGATATCAGCGGTGACTGGATCATTGATTCCAGCGTGGGCGGCGCAACACCCATCAAGGTGCATTGCACACTGGTACAGGCTGCCGGCAAATTGAGTGGTACCTGCACACCGGAAATGGAAAACGCCGAAGCGTCCAAACTGACGGGCACAGTCAGCGGCAATACCGCCGAATGGAGCTATGACGTGGTCTTTCGCGATCAGCCTGGCCATATCGCGTTCACCGCGGATTCTGTATCCAACGACAAGATCAGCGGCAAGCTGTCGCTGTCGGGTACCGAAGCGCCCTTTACCGCTACCCGCGGAAAATAGATATCACAGCAACCCGTAAACTGAATTCTCATGGAGTAGTTGCATGAAGCTTTATCACAATGGACTTTCCACCTGTTCGCAGAAAGTGCGCCTGGTACTGGCTGAAAAGAATCTCGCCTTCGACAGTGTCGAAATGAACCTGCAGCGCGGAGACCAGTTCGCGCCTGACTATTTGAAAATCAATGCAAAGGCAGTTGTGCCTACTCTTGAAGATCACGATGGGATTTATGTCGAGTCGACGCTGATCAATGATTATCTTGACGACGCCTATCCGGACATTGCGCTGCGCCCACACACCGCTGCCGAACGCTATCTGATGAACACGTTGATCAAGGTCATCGACGATACCGAGCACCCAGCTTGCAGCGTTATCACCTATGCCGTTGGGTTATTGCCAATGATGCGCAAGAACAACACGCCTGAACAATTGACCAAACTGATCGACAGCGTGCCCGATCCGGTGCGCCGCGAGAATCGGCGTGCTGTCATGCAACAGGGCATCAAGGCGCCGGTGTTCCGCGAGGCCTATACCACTTACGTTAACGTGCTGAAGAACGCCGATGCCCAGCTGCGCAGAACGCGCTGGCTGGCGGGTGATACATTTTCACTCGCAGACTGTGCCTACCTGCCCTATGTGTTGCGACTGCATCATCTCGGCCAGAAAGCCTTCATCGATTCGCTGCCGGGCCTGTCGGGTTGGTACACCGCGATGCAGGAACGCCCGTCTTATCAGGTTGCCGTTACCAAGTGGCTGCCCCAACCGATAGTCGAGAATCTGCTGCGTGAAGGCGCTGCGGTTGCCAACGAGCTGTCGGCGCTGAATTGATAGCACAA
>JAZKEH010000624.1:0-945 GCA_040387155.1 Pseudomonadota bacterium
CGCGGGGGTTACGTACCAAAGCGTAAGCGGCCATCGATCTGGCTGGTGCTGCCAGTGTTGCTGCTGGTGGTGCTCAGCCTTTTGCCGCTCGCCTACGTCGGACTGAAAGCCTGGCAGGCCGGTTGGGCCGAGGCGCTGCACTTGCTGTGGCGCCCGTACGTGTTCGGCCTGCTGCGCAATACGCTGGCATTGATGGTTGGCGTGACGATTACCTGCGGTGTGATCGGTCTGTCGCTGGCGTGGCTGCTGGCGGAAGCTTTTGGTTTGCTGCTGAACATTGAACTGGCGCTGGCGCGCAGCCTGTTGGTGTGCATGGCATTGCTGGTGATGCCGCTCGCACAATTGGGCCTCGCGCCTGCACGTTTTGCGAACAACAGGCACGGCTGACATGAACAAGATCCTCATTTTTCTCGCCGTCATCGTCAGCATTTCCGTTGTGGCATTGGCGTCACAGGGACTGACCTACACGTTCGTGGATGCGGGCGGACCGACGCACGCAGGATACCGTCAGCGAATTTGCAACCACCATTGCCTACGATCGTGCTGGCACTGGCGGCTCCAGCGACGGCGCGCTGCCGCGCGATGGTCGTCAGGCTGCGCTCGAATTGCATGCGGCGCTGCAGAATTCCGGCGTGCCACCACCTTATGTGTTGGTAGGCCATTCACTCGGCGGGTTGTATGTGCGTATCTACGCCGCGATGTATCCGCAGGAGGTTGCCGCGCTGGTACTCGTCGATCCCTCGTTGCATGACGACGTCGAAGTGGACCCCGGGATCCTCGCGAGATCTACCTATCCGGAAATGAACGGCATGGTGGCGGCGATGCAACAGGCAAGCGCAGCGCCAGTTCCCGCGGGTTTGCCTGTGTATGTCATCAGCGCGATGGGCGCGCGTGGTGAACCCTGGTTCACCGCCGCCGACAGTGAGGCGCGTGAACAGCGAGCGG
>JAZKEH010000624.1:955-2659 GCA_040387155.1 Pseudomonadota bacterium
GCTGAGGCTTCACGCGCCGTCTGGGTCAATGGTCTCGACAATGCTAAACACATCATTACCGAAGACAGCGGCCACATCGTGCCGGTTGAGCAACCCGGGCTCGTCATCGACACGATCCGCGAGGCGCTAGCGGCAGTCGCAAGGCCTCGCTGAACCGGGGCGTTACTGCGCCAACGGACTGGCCTGGCCTGCAGTGAAACGGTTTGGATTGTTCTCGTTGTAGATCTTGTGGCGCTTGAACAGCCACTCACCGTTTATTTTCACCAGCTCATCATCCCAGCTGCCATAGCTCAGCCACTCGATCTTGCGGCGGTCGGCGGCGTTGGAGTAGTTCATCCAGTAGGAGACGACGCGCGCGGTGTCGCCGTTGAGTTCGATCACCTGGTTGGTGACCAGATGGCGCACGGCCGGTGGCCATTCCTTGCCGGCTTCGGTTTGTGCGGGCTGGAAATTCAGTTTGCGCAGATCGTAGGTGCCGGTCGCCATGAATTCGCGAATGGCAGGACGGCCAATCACTTCGCCGCGCGCCCAATCCAGAATGCCGTCTTCGGCAAACACGGCGGCGTAACCATCGGCGTCGAAATAGTCCATGGCCACAATGTAGCGATTCTGCATTTCAAGAATGGCCAGTCGATCCGCGGCTTCAGAGGACTGTTGTGTTTGTGGTTGCGGTAGTGCTTGCGGCAGGGCCTGCGCTTGCGGTTGTTCTTGCTGCGAGCAGGCAGCCAACATCAGTGCGGCCGACAGCAACAACGCACTGTTGACGCCGCTGATGAGTTTGCTGGAAGTGAGTTGCGTGATGTTCATTGTGTATCCCCTGTGCTGTGTATTTTATTGTTCTTCGGATTTTGTCTCATGCGGATTTGATCAGGACTGCGCTGCCCGCAGTGCTTCCAGCACGCGTTCCTTGCGGAACGGCGCGCGTCGCAGCCTCACACCAGTAGCGTCATAAATGGCATTCGCTACTGCTGCAATCATTGGTTTGTGGCTGGTCTCACCGGCACCGTAGTGCGGCAGGTCAGGGCGATCCGGATTGGGGTCGCCATTCACCAGCACGATGTCGATTGTCTCGGGCGTGTCGGAATGGCGCATGCTCGGGTGAGTAGCCCAATCAACACTGGTGACTTTCTCGTTGTCGAACTGCACTTCTTCCCACAGCGCGCGACTCAAGCCATGCAACATGCCGCACTCGATTGTGTGCTTGAGACCCATCGGGTTGATGGCGAGTCCACAATCGTGCGCGCAGACCAGACGTTTGACCCACACGTGGCCGGTGTCGCGGTTCACTTCGACATCGGCGATAAGCGCGACGACGGTGTTGCTGCGGTAGGTGTAGGCAATGCCGCGTCCGCTCTGGATGGGGCCGGGTGTTGGCGCTTTCGGCGCGGGGCGTGATTCCCAACCGCCATACGCTTTAACAGCGGCGTTCAGCACGGCGAGCGAACGCGAACGGCGAAACACGTTGTCTTCTTCGCTGGCTTCAACCATTTCCAGGCGGAACGCTGCCGGATCCTTGCGCGCGGCTGCTGCCAGTTCGTCGATGAAGCCTTCGAAGGCAAAGGTTGTTTGCGGACCATCGGGATCGCGCAGGTTGCCGGTGCGGAGCGGGGTTTCCCACACCATTGGCAGTGCCACAACATGGCCTGCCATACGAGTGTTAGGGATGCCGTACTTCACAGACGGCAGCGCGGCGCCGCCGTTGGC
>JAZKEH010000625.1:0-1814 GCA_040387155.1 Pseudomonadota bacterium
CGGCATGAACGACACAGCGGTTGGCCAGCGCAAGGACCTGGCGAGTCGCCACATGTTCCCCGACTTCCGTGGCAAGCCACCGCAGGAACATCTGAGCCGCAACAACAATGATCCGCAGGGCGCGTTCAAGGACGAGACGGCGGAGATGCCGTGGGTAGGCGGCATTTCCACTGTGCCTGATCTCTTCAAGTTTGCGGAGATGCTGCGCCGCGGCGGTACCTATAACGGAGCCCGCATCCTGTCGCCGGCCATGATCAACCTGGCCACGCAGAACTGGACTGGTGACAAACCGAATGAACTCTACAAGGCCGTCGCCATCAATCACGGCTGGGAACCCTACCCGGCTTACATCGGCCTCGGCTTCTGCCTGCGCGGCGAGATGGTTTGCCCCAATCTGTTCGGCACGCTGCCGTCGCCCGGCACCTTCGGCAACTACGGTTCCGGCAGCACCCTGTTCTGGGTCGATCCGGAAACTGATCTGAGTTTTGTCTATCTGTCAGCCGGCATCATGCAGCAAGCGCCGAACATCGAGCGCTTCCAGCGTTTGTCCGACATCGCTGCTTCCGCTGTGCTCTGACAATGAGCAAGCGGTTCGACTACGTCATCATCGGCGCCGGCACGGCGGGTTGTGTCTTGGCCAACCGGCTGAGCACTGATCCCACCGTGAGCGTTGCACTTATCGAAGCCGGTCCGCCCGACAACACACCGCTGGTGCACATCCCCTCCTTCGTCGGCACGCTGATGTTCCACAAGACCTATGGCTGGGGTTACAAGACTATTCCGCAACCGCAACTCAACGGCCGTGAAATCCTGCTGCCGCGCGGTCGTGTGCTGGGTGGCTGCAGCTCTACCAATGGCATGGCCTATTTTCGTGGCCACCCGAAAGATTTTGATGAATGGGCCGCGATGGGCAATCCAGGCTGGAGTTTCCGTGAGGTACTGCCCTACTTCGTTCGCTCTGAAAACAACGACGATTACCGCAATTCAAAATGGCATGGCACGCAGGGCGAGATGCATATCTCGCATGTGCGCAAGTACAACCCGATGATTCATCCGTTTCTTGCCGCGACCTCCGCCCTCGACTACGGACGCTGTGATGACTTCAATGGCACGCCCGATCCAGTCGGCTTTGATGTGCGGCAGAATGCAATCCACAACGGCCGCCGCGTCTCAGGCGTTACCGCCTTTCTTGATCCGATCCGCTCACGCAAGAATCTGCACATCCTCACCGACAGCATGGTGCATCGCATTGAGATTGCCGAAGGCCGCGCCATTGGCGTGACCATTGAACGCGGCGGCCAGCGTGAGATCGTGCAAGCGAATCGTGAAGTATTGCTCAGTGCCGGCGCCTACGGGTCACCGGCCATCCTGCAGCACAGCGGCATCGGCGATGCGACCCATCTGCATCGCCTTGGCATCGATGTGAAATTGCATCGGCCTGCAGTCGGCCAGAACCTGCACGACCATCCTTCCGCTGTTGTCCAAATGACAACGAAGAACACCGAGTCCTACAGCGTTTCGCTGAGCGCACTGCCGCGCAACATCCTGAGCGTGCTGCAGTACGTGTTCGCCCGCAAAGGCCAGATTGCCGGCAACCTGTTTGAAGTCACCGGCTTCCTGCGCACAACGGAGAGCCTTGATCGTCCTGACGTGCAGTTTGTCTTCATGCCCGCCAATCGTCCGCAACCGGGCACAGCGTTTCCACGTGGGCATGGCTTCGGCATCAACTCGATTTTGCTGCGGCCAAAGAGCCGCGGCAGTGTAGCGATTGCCTCTACCAATCCACACGTAGTGCCACGCATCGACAATGCCTT
>JAZKEH010000626.1:0-4713 GCA_040387155.1 Pseudomonadota bacterium
TGCTACTGCAAGATTGTTCGCCAGATTGGCGTCGTTGAAGTTGTTGCCTACATTGCCACCGTCGTTTACCGCTGCACCATTGTTGCCGGTGCCTGTCGCGGTGAAGACGATAGTGTTCAGAATTTCGGTGAGACGTTGACGCGCTTCTTCCCGCTGCGCTGCATCGTTGGGAGTTGTGGTGGCAGCTACTGCAACTGCTGCTGGCGAAGCGGCGTTATCTGCTGCTGCATTGTTCGCGTTACCGTTGTTATTGGTGTCATTGCCGCCTGCATTACCGTTCGCGTTGCCATTGGCACTCGCATTGGCATCTTCGTCTTCTTCATCAACAGTCAACACGGCGAGCTGCTGGAAATTGCCGAGCACGGCGGGCTCTTCCAACAAACCGCGCGGCGCCTGGCCAGGTTCCGTCACGGCAAAGTCATACTCCGCATCAATACCGGTATCGACTGAACCCTGGTTGTTGCTGATCGTTGTGCCGCCGGTATAGACGCCGGTGTACAACACACCGCCTTCGATCACGCCTTCATGCGTAGTTCCGCGGATGCCGATGCTGGCGTAGGGAGTGTCGATGCGGTATTCATCTTCGTCGGCTTCGCCAACCGTACCTGAGATCGTGCGAAAGCCACCTTTGACCATCGACATCACGGCCTGGTCCGGTGTGGCTGGATCGCCATCGACGTTGTATTCGTTGAATGCGAATTCGGTGTTGGGTCGAAGCTCGATCATCGCATCGTCGGCCATCCTGAGCTGGGCCTTGCCATCAGCACCGACGACGACGGTGTCCTGTGCATAGATTTCGGATTTGCGGGCAAGCACACGCGTCGCGCCATTGGCATCAAGCGCAGTTACCGTTCCATTGGCAAAAACGATTTTGCCAATGGATTGGCTGGTGGCATCACCAGACTGGGCAGTTACAGGGAGGCTGCAAATCAACAACGGCAACAGCAGCGAGATTCTTCCTTTGACGCTCATGTTTTTGCCCGATCGGTTCCGAAAATAATTGTGTGAATGACTGTCAACGCACTAGTCACAGAAATTCAGGGGAAAAAGAGTCGCTGAGGGGTCCGGCAATATCACGAACATGGCATTCAGCAACCTTGGGCATAGTACACGAGTTTGACCATAGGAAGCCGCCACGTGTCTCACATTGGTTGATGCAGTTCACACTTTACAGGAATGTAACAAATGCCCGTTGATCAGCGGGCATTTCTCGATGTCGCTGCACCTACTTGTTCCAGCAGGAGATTTATCTGGCGGCGCAGGATTTCGTCGGTACCGACAAAGCTCAACGCACGACGAGCGGTATTGGTCGCCTCATCCAGGCGGTTCTGGCGCTGACGGATAATGGCCAGTTGATACCAAAGTTGCGCATCGCGCGGGCTGATGCGCAGCGCGCGTTCGCTTAGCGCTGCACCGCGTTCAAGATCGCCAGCGGTGATTGCTGCCTGCACTGATGCCAGCAAAGTCGAAGTCGGAGTTGCCGCGGGCGCGGGTACTGGCGCCGCCGGTTCAACCGTCGATGGCGGCAGCGGCTGGCGTGTTGTGCTGACTACCGGCGGTTGCCCGGGCACCACCACTACTGGCGGAATCGCGGGAGGCACATTGGTGGCAGGTGGAACCGAAGGTGGCGGCGGCTGATATGTCGATGAACAAGCGCCCAACAAGCAAAGCACAGCACCCAGCAGCAAGGATCTCATTGGCCAAGACTCCGGAAACGATCGAGCACGCGCTCGAAGAATGAATCATTCACTTCACAGCTGATGCCGACATCCGCCATGTGCTCTGCATGAAAGGGTAACGACACTGTCCGACCGCAATCACGGTCAGAGGAATCGCGCACCGCTTGTTGTGGCACCTGATCCCACATGATTTCCGCAGGAGCGATTGCATCGCGCGGCTCGATATCCAATTCCTTCATCAATTCAGACCACACCAGCAAAGCACCCGTGGCACCCGTCAGGCCGGTCTCGGCATTGTTGTCGTGACCTATCCAGACCACGCCAACCAGGTCGTTGCCATAGCCGGCAAACCAGCTGTCGCGCAGATCATTGGTGGTGCCGGTCTTGCCGGCCAGCGGCATGCTGCCGCCGATGGTATTGGCTGCATAACGCGCAGTGCCGCGTTCAAACACGCCCTGCATTGCATGCTCAAGCAAGAACACGGCAGCCGGATCGGCGACCTGCTTCGTTTCAATGCCGTAGAACGCCAGCGGCTCGCCGCTGGAGGTGGTCACCGCTTCAACCGCGCGCAGCGGTGAGCGAAAACCGGAACTGGCCAGCGTCTGATAGAGCTGCGCCACTTCGATTGGCGTCATGTCAACCGCGCCCAGCAATACTGATGGATAAGGTTGTGGATTACCGACATAGCCGAGTCGATGCAGTGTATCGATAACCTTGTCGACACCGACCTGCATGCCGAGGTCAACGGTCGCCAGGTTGAGCGAACGCTCGAGCGCATCGAACAGATAGACATCGCCATTGCTCTCGCGATCGTAATTCTGCGGACTCCAGACATCGCCATTCGGTTGGCGCAATTCGATTTCGCGATCAGACAACACCGAGGCCAACGTGAACTGACCCGACTCCAATGCCGTGAGATATACCGCCGGCTTTACCAGTGAGCCGATCGGCCGTTTGGCATGCAAGGCACGATTGAAACCGCTGTAGCCACGTTTGCGGCCACCAGCGAGTGCGCGCACTTCACCTGTATTCGCATCAGTGATAACGACAGCAGTTTCGAGTGGATTGTCCTTGGCACTCGCGCGTTCAACCTGTTTTACCGCGGCATCAAGTCTCGCTTCGACAACTGCCTGCATGCTGACATCCAGTGTCGTGAAAATTTTCAGGCCTTCGGTGCGCAGTGCATCGCTGTCGTAGTCACGACTCAAGTTCTCGTACACAAGTTCCATGAAAGCCGGATAGCCGGTGCGGGTCACGCCCTTCTCGCGCACCTGCAACTCAGCCTTGCGTGCTTGCTCGAATTCCTTGTCGTCAATGTCACCGCGCTCATGCATGCTTGTCAGCACAACCTCGCGACGCGCGATGGCACGTTCCGGATAGCGCAATGGATTGTAGTAGGTAGCGCCACGACCGACGCCGGCCAGCAACGCCAGCTCATCCAGACGCAATTCATTCAGCGGGCGGCCGAAGTAGTGCTGGGCTGCCAAGGCAAAACCGTGAATTGCGCGATTGCCATCCTGGCCGAGAAAAATTTCGTTGAGGTAAGCAGTAAGAATTTCGTCCTTGCTGAAATGCAGTTCAAGCGCGACTGCCATTACTGCTTCTTCCGCCTTGCGACGCAGGGTCTGTTTGCGGTTGAGATAGAGGTTCTTGATCAACTGCTGGGTGAGGGTGCTGCCGCCCTGTACGATGCCACCGGCCTTCACGTTGGCCCACATGGCGCGCGCGATGCCCTTGGGGTCGATGCCATGATGGGAATAGAAACGCTGGTCTTCGATCGCGATGATGGCGTCAACCAGAGCCGGCGGCACTTCAGCCAGCGAAACCGGCAGGCGGTCTTCACCGGTGACCGGGTTGATCTGTTCAATTTCTACCGGCTCCAGTCGCACCAGTGGCAATTCGCTACCACCCTCGCCCTGCAGCATGCTGATGTGATGGTCGGCGACTGACAGCTCTGCATAGACCGGGGGTTCCGCGCCATCCCAGAACTGGAAGCCGCGGGTACGCAGGCGCAGACCGTCATCCGTCAATTGGTACTCGCCCGGACCGGCGACGCGGCCCGAGCGGCGATAACCGAGTCGCTGCAGGTAGCCAGTCAGTACCTCGGCATCCACATGGGCGCCTACATAGAGCTCAACCGGCCTTGAATAGATACGGGCAGGCAGCGCCCATTGCAGCGCTTCAAAATCACGGCGTATCTGGTAATCGATCCAGACAAACCACAGGCCCATGGCCACACTGCCGCCTAGCAGTACATACCAGACGAACCGGGGGATGTGCCAACGACCAGAGGAGGACTTGGGGGACCGTTGCCGGCCCGCTGGGGTATTACGAGATGCCATGGTCGGTATTATCACATTCAACCTTGGTCAGGGCATCTGCTATTTATGGCTACGGCGCCGTCAGACCCTATAATGCGGCCAGCCCACCTTTGACAGGCCCCCTTTTCCCCCTCTCATGCAAGAACCGTTATGTCACTGCAAGAACTGACCCTGCTCCGCCCCGACGACTGGCACGTGCACTTCCGCGATGGCGATGTGTTGCGCCACACCGTCCCGCACACCGCCCGCGTCTTCCGCCGCGCCATTGCAATGCCCAACCTGGTCCCCCCGGTAAAGACCACCGAACAAGGTCTGGCTTACCGCGAACGGCTGCTGGCCCAGGCCCCAAAGGGTTCGGACTTTGAGCCGCTGATCGTGCTTTACCTCACCGATGAAACCACCGCCGATGAAATCCGTCGTGCCAAGGCAAGTGGCAAGGTAGTCGCCGTCAAACTCTATCCTGCCGGCGCAACGACAAACTCGGCGCACGGCGTCACCGACCTGGAACGCGTCTATCCCGCACTGGAGGCAATGAGCGAGGTCGGCATGCCGCTGCTGGTGCATGGTGAAGTTACCAAGGCCGAGATCGACATCTTTGATCGTGAACAGGTCTTCATCGACAACATTCTGGTGCCGCTCTGCCAACGCTTCCCCAAATTGAAAGTGGTACTCGAGCACATCACGACGCGCGATGCCGTGCAGTTTGTCTCGGC
>JAZKEH010000626.1:4723-6079 GCA_040387155.1 Pseudomonadota bacterium
CTCGGCAGCGCCCGCCAACATTGCTTCCACCGTCACCGTGCAACACCTGCTCTATAACCGTAACCACATGCTGGTTGGTGGCGTACGCCCACATCTGTATTGCCTGCCTGTGCTGAAACGCAACGTGCATCAGCAGGCCCTGCTCGACTTTGTGAAGAGCGGTTCACCGAAAGTTTTTCTCGGCACTGATTCGGCTCCGCATGCGCGACACACCAAGGAACATGCCTGCGGTTGTGCGGGCTGCTTCACCGCCCCTGCCGCACTGGAGTTATACGCCGAAGTGTTTGAGTCCATCGACGCACTCGACAAACTCGAAGCCTTCGCCAGCCACCATGGCCCGGACTTCTACGCGCTGCCGCGCAACACGCAAACCATTACGCTGCGCAAACAATCGTGGGTGCTCGACAAGGAACTGGTATTCGGTGACCACCACATCATTCCGCTGAAGGCAGGCGATACCCTGCACTGGAAAGTATTGCCGTGACCGATATTGCCGGTGGCGAGTCCACCATTGCCAAACGTTTCCGTGGTTATCTGCCCGTTGTTATTGATGTTGAATGCGGCGGCTTCAATGCGAAGACCGATGCCATTCTTGAAGTCGCTGCTGTTTTGGTCGATTTCAATGCCGAAGGCCAGCTGGTGCGTGAAGCCACCCACTTCTATCGTGTGGTGCCGTTCGAAGGTGCCAATCTGGAAGAGTCAGCGCTGAAATTCACCGGCATCAATCCGCATCATCCGCTGCGAATTGCCTATCCGGAATTGCGCGCCTTCCAGGAATTGTTCCAGGCCATACGTGCCAAGGTAAAAGCCACGGGCTGCACGCGTGCCATTCTGGTGGGCCACAATGCGCATTTCGATCATGGCTTCATTAACGCGGCGGCTGAACGTCATAGCCTCAAACGTAATCCATTCCATCCCTTCTCCAGTCTCGACACCGTATCGATGGCGGCGCTCTGCTATGGCCAGACTGTACTGGCACGAGTGTGTGAAGCGGCCGGTCTTGGTTTTGATCCGAACGAAGCGCATTCAGCCCGTTACGACGCTGAGAAAACTGCCGATCTTTTTTGCACGATGGTCAACCGTTGGCAGGCGTTGGGTGGTATGCAAATCGACACAATGACAATGCCGACGACGGCAGACACGACTGATGAAATTCTCTGACAACAAAAACGGCAGCTGGTTTTACCTGGCAGTTTTTCTCAATGCCTTTATCGATCTTGGTCACAAGATCGTGCTGCAAAATACGGTTTTCAAACTGTATTCCGGTTCGCAGCAAGTCATTCTGACCGCGCTCGTCAACGCGATGATGTTGATACCCTTCATCCTGTTGCTGAAACCCGCCGGTCGCATTTCTGA
>JAZKEH010000627.1:0-207 GCA_040387155.1 Pseudomonadota bacterium
GGGATTGGTGGCACCGACTACAACGATGTGTTGACCGGTAATGACGCCAACAACGGCCTCTTTGGCGGCAATGGGAACGACGAGCTGCGGGGCGCCGATGGCGACGATAACCTCAGCGAATCGCTCGGTGATGATTACATTGATGGCGGCAACGGCTCTGACGAGTTGCGTTACTCGGTCTTCAGCAATGGCGCCCAGAGTTCCGCG
>JAZKEH010000627.1:217-5018 GCA_040387155.1 Pseudomonadota bacterium
TCGACCTCCGGATTACCACCGCCCAGAACACGGTAGGCGCGGGCATCGACACTATTCTCAATATCGAACATTTGACGGGTGGAATCGGCGCAGACACTTTCACAGGAACTGCCGGCAATAACAGACTGATCGGTGAAGCGGGCAATGATTCGCTGGACGGTGGGGGTGGCACCGACATGCTGAACGGAGGTTCTGGCAACGACACGATGATAGGTGGCGACGGCAATGACACCTACTTCGTTGATAACAGCATGGACATTGTTATTGAAATTGATGCGACTACAGCGGGTGGCATCGACAGCGTGACCAGCTCGATCGGCAGCTTCGTCCTGGGACCAAACGTTGAGGAAGGTGTTATCGCCAGCACAGGTGCCGCCGACATGAGCGGCAATGAGCTCAACAACAAAATTACGGCCGGTAAAGGCAACAACGTGATCGATGGTGGTGTCGGCATCGACACTGTGAATTATGGCGCTTCTTCCGTGTCAGGTTTGACGATTGACTTGTCCGTTACCACTGCACAAAACACTGGCGGTTCCGGTACTGACACGCTGACAAATATAGAAAACGTCACAGGTAGCCAATACGCCGACTCGCTGACTGGCACCGCTGGCAATAATCAGCTGACAGCCAATCCCGGCAATGACACCCTCGACGGCGCCGCCGGCGATGATGTTCTCGACGGCGGTGACGGCAACGACAGCCTTACTGGCGGCACCGGCAATGATCGCTTCAATTTCAGCCGCGCGCTGAACCCTGGCACAAACCTGGATGT
Organism: Pseudomonadota bacterium; assembly: GCA_040387155.1. Classification (GTDB taxonomy): domain Bacteria; phylum Pseudomonadota; class Gammaproteobacteria; order Pseudomonadales; family Pseudohongiellaceae; genus CAILUG01. Next base: position 993 of record JAZKEH010000627.1, read on the forward strand.
GATCACGGATTTCGTGTCGGGCACTGACAGAATCTCGCTGTTCAACCATGTGTTTACGTCATTGAATGTCTCGGGCGAGTTGTCTTCCGTCAATTTCCACGTGGGCACTGCAGCTGCGGACTCCAATGACTTCATTATTTACAACCCGGCTACTGGCATCCTTTACTACGACGAGGATGGCAGTCTTGGCGGCCATACCAAGCAAGCCTTTGCAGTTCTGGCACCGGTCAACAGCGTCATCCCCGCCCTCACTGTCGGTGATTTCGAAATCAACGTGCAGCTGCAATTCACGATCGGTGGCACTACCAGTGACAACATCGTTGGTACTGCGGGTAACGATGCCATTATCGCGGCCGAAGGTGATGACACGCTCAGCGGTGGCGAGGGCAATGACGTCCTCACCGGCGGCTCTGGCAGTGACAATATCAACGGCGGTCCTGGCATCGATACCGCGTCGTACAACACGGCAAACAATAATGCTGTGCTGGAACTGAGCCGCGGCAAGGCCAACGATGGCGAAGGCGGTGCGGATACACTGACCAGCATAGAGAATCTCACTGGTGGCCCGCTGAACGACACCATGATTGGCAACGAGCTTGCCAACGTTCTCAAAGGCGAGGGCGGCGACGACATCGTCTACGGCAATCTTGGTGACGACACACTGGTTGGCGGTAGCGGTAACGACTTCTTCCGCGGCGGCGAAGGCCACGACGTTATTGATGGCGGCGCAGGCATTGATACCGTCGATTACTCGACTGCAACCGCCTCTGTCTTCGTCGATCTCTACGACAGCTATGCCTACGACGGCGATGATGGCGACGATCTGCTGATCAACATTGAAAACGTGATGGGCAGCGGGTTCAATGACGAATTGGTGGGCAATGCTGCAGCCAATCGCCTGGAAGGCGGTAAAGGCAATGACGACCTCGAAGGCGGCGGTGGCAATGACACGCTGATCAGTGGTGCTGGTGACGACAATCTCATAGGGGGTGCTGGCAACGATGAACTCGCCGGTGGTCGCGGCGCTGATTACTTCGTATTCAATCTCGACCCGGCAATGGGCAATACGGACACGATCACCGACTTCAATGTGGCGCAGGACACCATAGTGCTCGCCAGGGATATATTCGGCTCTCTGCCAGCAGGCGACGTCCCGGACATCCGTTTCAGGTCAGGGGCGGGCATCACCGCCGCCGCCGACAGCAACGATAACGTGATCTATGACACGACTACCGGCAATCTTTATTACGATGCCGATGGTATCGGTTCCAGTCACTTCCCGACGCTAGTTGCCATGCTGACTACAAAGCCGGCACTCACCGCTGCCGATATTCTTGTTTACGACCCGGAGTTGGACGGCAGCAGTGATCCGGACAACCTGATCGGCGGCCGCTTCGATGACCTTCTTGAAGGCCACGTCGGCAACGACACACTGGTTGGCGGTGGCGGCGACGATGATCTGGTTGGCGGCAATGGCAACGACAGTCTCACCGGTGGCGACGGCGAAGATTACTTCTTCTTCGATGTGGCGCCAGCGGCGGACAACGTTGACACGATCACTGACTTCTCCCTCGGCGATGACGCCCTCATACTGCTGCGGGATTCGTTCCCGAGCTTGTTGGAAGGCGATCTCTCAAGTACCTATTTCCGATCAGGCAATGGGCTTGTGACCGCCAACGACAGTAGCGCTTACCTCATCTACAACACTGGTACCGGCACTCTCTACTACGATGCGGATGCCAATGGCGGTGGGTTGGCGCAAGCGATAGTTACGCTGATTGGCAAACCTGCACTCTCCGCCGACAGCATCTATGTGTATGACGCGTCACCCGATGTTTGACAGGAATAGCGACAGGAGTGGCAACAGATGACTGTTGCCACTCCTGTTCTGCCTGAATTCCTGGCGCCTGCCCAACAATGACAAGCTATCTCTTTGTCCACCAAAACTTCCCGGGCCAATTCCCCCACATCACCAGCGCCCTCGCCGACCGTGGTCACACGGTCGTGGCCATCGGCGAAGCCAAACGACTCAAACAGCGCGCCAAGCCACATCCGCGCATCCAGCTGTTCGGGTACGCCGAGCCTGCGGGTTCCAGCAAGGAAACGCATCACTACCTGCAAGGTCTTGAAGGCCATGTACGCCGTGGCCAGGCGGTATTCAGGCTTGCCCAGGCACTGATAAAGAAAGGCTTCAAACCTGACGTTGTGGTTGCACATCCTGGCTGGGGTGAAGCATTGTTTCTGAAAGATGCGTTCCCGCATGCACGTCACATCCAGTATCTGGAGTTCTTCTACGGCGCTGTCGGCGCGGATGTCGGCTTCGATCCGGAATTTCCGACCAGCGTTGATCTGAACTGCAAGGTGCGCATCAAAAACGCTACCCAGTTGCTCAGCTTTGAATATGCGGACGCTGGTATCGCACCAACGCAATGGCAAAAGTCGCGTTATCCGGCCGACTGGCAGCAGCGCATCACCTGTCTGCACGACGGTATCAACACAGCGACCGTGCGCCCCACCGATGACGCGAGTTTCACGGTGAAGACAACGGAGGGTTCGACGCCGCTGCGACTGACAGGTGCTGATGAAGTTCTTACCTATGTAGCCCGCAATCTCGAGCCCTATCGTGGCTTCCACACATTCATGCGTGCAGTCCCCGCCCTGCTGGAAAAGCACTCTGCTGCACAACTGATCATCGTCGGAGGTGACGGTGTCAGCTATGGGCGCGCGCCATCAGACAATCTCACCTACCGTGAACACTACCTGCGCGAATGGGGTAGCAATGTCGATCGCAGCCGCGTGCATTTTGTTGGCAAGCTCAGCTACGCGGATTACCTCAGTGTGCTGCAGATATCTTCATTGCACATCTACCTGACCTACCCGTTCGTGTTGTCATGGTCGATGCTGGAGGCGATGAGTGCAGGGTGTGCCGTACTGGGATCTGCTACCGCACCGGTGCAGGAAGTCATCACGGAAGGTCGCAATGGTTTTCTGACGGACTTCTTTGACAGCGCTGCACTGGCGCAGCGTGCCAGTGACTTGCTCGCAAACAGAAAGGAACTTGCATCAGTCCGACAGGCAGCCCGCCAAACCGTGATTGAGCATTACGATCTACACAGACTATGTCTGCCTCGAATGCTGGAGTTGCTGCGGCACTAAGCTGCTGGTGCGGCCGCGGTAGCTGATAGAGCATCCAGCCGCGTGGCCACCCCGAATCAGATTCTCTCGAGCGCCTCCAGCATGATGCTCTCGGTCAGTATCTGTGGAAGTACTTCAGCCGGTTTGCTGCTGTCGGCGGGAAACATCAGATACAACGGCACACCGCTGGTCTCATACTGCTTCAGCACTTCGGTAATGGCGGGATCGTTGTTGGTCCAGTCACCTTTCAGGTAGGTCACCCCTTTTGCGGCCATCGCGTCGGCAAATACGTCGGAACCCAGCGCTACCCGCTCGTTGACGAGACAGGTAATGCACCACGCTGCCGTCATGTTGACGAATACCGGTGTACCTTGTTCGCGCAGCTGTGTCAGTCGGGCCGCGCTATAGGCTTCGTAGTTTTCATCGGCAGCGATTTCGTCACCTCCGACTGCCATGCCCCGTGCCTGCAGAAAAGGCGTGAACAGTGTGCTGCCCGCGGTTACTACACACAGTACCACCACCAGCAGACTTGCATGTCGCCACCAGCCGCGGCTGTTGTGCCGATGCTGATAGAGCCAGCAGGCGAACGCCAGCATTGCGCAGCCACCGACGACCAGCGCCATCGCATTGGTGTCGGTCTGCTGACCCAACACCCACAGCAACCAGACTACGGTCGCGTAAAGCGGAAATGCCAACAGCTGACGGAACGTAAGCATCCATGGACCCGGTCGCGGCATCAGTTTCGCCAGCGACGGCAGGAACGACAGCAATACAAACGGTAGCGCCATGCCGAAGCCGAGCGCCAGGAATACGGTGAGCGCCACCGGCATTGATTGCGTGAATGCAAAACCAAGCGCGGCGCCCATGAAAGGTGCTGTGCAGGGACTCGCG
>JAZKEH010000627.1:5028-5801 GCA_040387155.1 Pseudomonadota bacterium
CCAGTGAAGAATGAACCTGCATAGCCTTCTTTTTCCTGCAGCTCAGAGCCCACACCCATCACTGAGGTGCCGAACTCAACAACTCCCGACATCGACAGCCCCATCACAAAGAACAGGAACACCAGCGACGCTACAAACCATGGCTGCTGCAAATGGAAACCCCACCCAGCAGCAGCACCGCTGGCCTGCAAGCCAAGCAACACGGCTGCGAGCGCGAGAAACGACAACATGACCCCGCCCATGTAGCTGAGCCCTTGCAGTCGCTGCTCGCGCGCAGGCACGTGGGTCGAGCCGGCAAGATGCAACACCTTCAACGACAACACCGGAAACACACACGGCATCAGGTTCAGAATGAGACCGCCAAGAAAGGCAAACAGAAAGGCACCCGCAACCGACACGTTGCCACCGCCGCTGCTACCACCAGTAGACACGGCACCAGCAACAGGTACCGCTGCAGCCACCGAGCTTGCAGAGGGATCCGGCGCCGCTTCGACCTGATACGACAGCTCAGTACCGTCGGCATCCGTCAACAGCAACAGCCCCCCTACGCGCTCCGGCACGCGGCGCTCTACGCGACGATCCTGCTTCTGCTTCAACTGCAAACTGCTTTGCTGGGAGGTGATCTGCTGCGGTGCAATGTACTCGACTACCTTCGGTTCATCCGGAATAAAACGGATGTTGCTGGCGCCGACGAAAATGGGATCGGTCGCTTGCACCAGCAGATTCAGTTCACCGCCGCTGAAGAAGAACGTTGAGTTCAGCGAGATGCCTTC